>DATGCB010000026.1:0-6539 GCA_035312365.1 Eudoraea sp.
ATCGGGGAAAACCAAGACCCTTCAGGTGATCGCAGAGAATTTATCGGATAATGGGATACCCGTCTTATTGATGGATTTAAAAGTGGCTCTTAGCGGACTGGCCCAGCCGCGCCCCGGACATCCCAAAATAGATGAAAGGCACCAAAAAATCGGGATCCCATTCGAACCTAAAAGCTTTCCTGTGGAGATTCTCTCACTATCGGAACAGGACGGTATAAAGCTTCGTGCCACCATTTCGGAATTTGGGCCCGTATTGCTATCCCGAATCCTTGATCTCTCAGAAACCCAGGAGGGGATCGTTGCGGTCGTTTTTAAATATTGCGACGACAACAAATTGCCCTTGCTCGACCTTAAAGACTTTAAAAAAGTATTGCAATATGCCACGGGAGAAGGCAAAGAGGAGTTTAGAAAGGATTACGGCAGAATATCTACAAGCTCAACGGGAACGATCCTCCGGAAAATCATTGAATTGGAACAACAGGGTGCCGATCTCTTTTTTGGTGAAAAGTCCTTTGAAGTAGATGATCTGACCCGTATTGACGAGGACGGCAGGGGATATATTAACATCATCCGCCTGACCGATATTCAGGACCGTCCCAAATTGTTTTCCACTTTTATGTTGAGCCTGCTTGCCGAAGTATATGACAGCTTTCCGGAACAGGGAGACAGTGACAGGCCCGAATTGATATTTTTTATAGATGAAGCGCACCTTATCTTTAAGGAGGCGTCGAAAGCGCTATTGGATCAAATAGAGAGTATTGTAAAACTTATCCGGTCCAAAGGGATAGGGCTCTATTTCGTAACACAAAATCCAACCGATGTGCCCAACGACGTCCTCGCGCAATTGGGACTTAAGGTACAGCATGCACTGAGGGCATTTACTGCCCGGGATCGCAAGGCTATAAAACTAACAGCTGAAAACTATCCCATTTCTGAATATTATGACACCAAAGAGGTTCTTACCTCCCTCGGTATAGGGGAAGCGCTGATATCCGCCCTGGATGAAAAGGGAAGGCCAACCCCCCTGGCCGCAACGATGCTCAGAGCACCAATGAGCAGGATGGATGTGCTTACGGACAGGGAGCTGCAGTCAGTGATCGACCATTCCTCTCTTGTAAAAAAATACAATGAGGTGATCGACCGGGAGAGTGCCTATGAAATGTTGAATGAGAAAATTGAAAAGGCCGAAAAAGAGGCCGAAAAAGAAAGAGCACAACCCGTCAGGAGGACCACTTCCCGCAGGCAAAGCACCCGGCAGAATCCTATCGTTAAGGTGCTGACCAGTGCTACCTTCATCCGGGGGGTACTTGGAGTTTTGAAAAAAGTTATTCGCTAATCAAGTGCCTGATCAACCTGAAATTGATCCAACTATTCCAATGAAATACATCACGCCCATATTGCTGATTACACTCCTTTTGATTTGTTGCCGGGGAGAGAAGGACACTACCTTTCTCATCACTAAAGACAGCGTAGGCAAATTAAGCCGCATGGACCTGATAGCCGATCTTGAGACCATCTATGCAGAGGATTCCATTGTGAAAGATACCCCGGGCCTGAATTTGGAGGCAAAGGTTCAAAAAGTAAAGATATTTGAAAAAGGAGGTAAGCATTTGTTGACCCTAACCCCCGGTGAGGACAGCATCCCCAAAGTTGAGAATGTACGGATCTACGACAGGAGGTTCGTCACTGAAAAAGGGATCGGCCTGGGCAGTACCTTCAGGGACATTAGAGACGCCTATACGATCCGTAAAATTGTTACCTCCATGAACAACGTGGTAATTTTTATTAAGGACAGTGATCTGTACTTTACTATTTCCAAGGAAGAGTTACCCTCAAGTCTGCGCTATGCCGCGAGCACCAATATCGAAGCCGTGCAAATCCCGGACATGGCCAAACTGAAATACCTGATGGTTGGTTGGGAATAATCCTCCGCCAGCAGGGAGTCAACCCTTTATACATAATAGTATGAATCCAGTTTTGCAATATTTATTAATTGAACGCGCGAAGAACAAGCTAAAAAAGCGTCTGGGCGGTGAAGAAATTTCCAAAAGACAACTTGTTCAGGAAGTAAGATCCGGGCAGGTTGAACTTGTTCATTTGCTCAAGGAAGTCGTATTTATTGGCATTGGCGTCTTTTCGGCAGGGTTCGGGTTAAAGGGTTTTTTGCTTCCCAATTCGTTTATCGACGGGGGCGCTACCGGTGTTTCCCTGTTGATCCGGGTAATCTCGGATACACCGTTGGGGTTATTGCTTATTGTTGTCAACCTCCCGTTCATTATCCTGGGAGCCCGTACCATAGGTCAGAAGTTTGCAATAAAAAGTATCCTGGCAATTATTACGCTGGCCATCGTAGTGCATGCGGTTCCCTATCCCATCATCACCTCCGATAAATTGTTGATTGCGGTATTTGGCGGGTTTTTCCTTGGCCTGGGGATTGGCATGAGTATGCGGGGCGGGGGTGTTATTGACGGTACCGAGGTCCTGGCCATTTACCTGGGCAGAAAATGGCACCTTACCATCGGGGATGTCTTACTGCTGATCAATATTGTGATTTTTACGGCAGGTGCTTACCTGCTGTCCATCGAAATTGCCCTATACGCCATCCTGACTTATCTGGTGGCTGCAAAGACGGTGGATTATGTGGTTGACGGTGTTGAAGAATATATTGGGGTGACCATAATTTCGGAAAAACACGAGGAAATACGCGTTATGATTACAGAACGCATGAGGCGTGCCTGCACCATTTATTATGGAAAAGGGGGCTACAAAAAGCATGGGGAAAAACAAACCGCCAATGAGATTGTGTATACGGTGGTTACCCGTCTGGAGATTGCAAAATTAAGTACGGAAATAGACAAAATAGACCGAAAGGCCTTTGTGGTAATGGGGATGGTAAAGGATCTGAAAGGCGGGATGATCAAAAAGAAACCGCTCAAGTAGTGAGACATTCAAAGGCACGCCGCCATAGTTCACCACCGTCTTCGTTTATTTGTTAATTCAATCTTAAACATACTCAAGGGTTGTTCTGAAATGGTTAATTTGATCCGAAACAACCGGATCATGTCAACCAAATACCCCCTCCTGTTTTTCTTTTTTACAACCTGTCTTTATGCCCAATACAATTACGAACCCTCGCCGGAACACCCTTTCGGATTACCGAATCCCAATGCCCCGCAACAAGTCCTGGATTTTGCACCGCTTATAGGGGAATGTGAATGTACCTCCTTAAGGAGGAGGGCGGACCAGAGCTGGGCAGACCCCGTGGATATGATCTGGCGATTCAAGTATATAATGAACGGGATGGCTGTACAGGACGAAACACTGAAGTCAGATGGCAGTCATGCAGGAAGCATCCGCCAGTACATTGCCGACAGTACGCGCTGGTATGTTCACTATTACAATTCAGGATCCCCCGCTATTCGTTTACCGGTATGGGAAGGGAATAAGAACGCGGAGGGCAGCATTGTACTTTATAGGGAGCAGACGGCTCCCAATGGCATGGAGGGCACGTATAGAATAACCTTCTCCGACATTAAAGCCACGGGCTTTAAATGGTTGGGCGAATGGGTCTCAAAGGATGAAACCATAGTGTTTCCAACCTGGAAAATTAATTGCAGCAAAGCAGCCACCCGGGAGGACTATCTGGAAAAACAAAAAATTGTAAAGGCCACCCAGCACTTTTCTGAGGCCTATATGAGGCAAGACTATGACGCGATCGCCAATGCATATACGGCGGATGGAAAAATATTTCCCAATAATGCCGCCATTATTGAGGGGAGAGCCGCGATTAAAAGCAGGTGGGTCCTTCCTGATGGTTCAAAAGTCATCCATCATGAGATATTGCCCGAAGAGATCCGTTTTGTCGGGGATCACGCCTATGATTATGGCTATTACAGAGGCCAGACTAAAACTAAATCCGGAAAATTGATCGACTTTAAAGGGAAGTATGTGGTCATTTGGAAGAAAGAAAATGACCTCTGGAAAATGTATCTGGATATCTGGAACAGGGTGGCAGAACAATAGGATCCGGAGGTAATTATCAGGGAGGTTATCCGGACTTAAAACTGGTGCGATGAACCATGACATTTTCCTTGTGATCCTGGGCCCATTCCGTCAATTCGATGAGCTTCTGCAAATAGGAGTGCCCGAAATCAGTCAGTTCATATTCCACCCGTATGGGGACTTCGGGATACATCGTCCTTTTCAGATAACCATCTCCCTCCAGGTGTTTTAAACGTTCACTTAAGACCTTATTTGAAATTCCATATACCTTTTTCTTCAGCTGATTAAATCTCAATACGGGGTAGTACCCTAAATAGAGGATAATGAGAATACTCCACTTATCTGATGCCAAAGCCATGACGTCCCTGATGGGACAGACAAGTGATTTATCCCGAAGGTCTACATGCCCAAACAATTTTTTTAATTTTTTGGCCGCCCTAATTCTCTGATTCTCAGTGATAGTTTCTACCTGCATACCTAATGTTTATAACGAAACCCCTTTTATATTGAAAAAAGAATTTCTATTTTTAGTTTCTTTAAAAGAGTAAGTTACAAAAAGTAACTAGATTAAAAAAATGAAAAAACTGATAAATAAGTATCTCCCCCTGGCGTACGGCGCCTATTTCAATACATTGGCCATCTTTTCGGGGAAACGTGCTGCTCAAAAGGCATTTATCCTTTTTTGTACGCCCAGGAAAGGAAGAATACTCCCCTCCCAGCAATCCTTTTTATCGGCAGCGGAACACAAGGTGGAACAGTTCGGAACGCATCAGATTCAGACCTACAGGTGGCCTGGCCATAAGGAAACCATATTGCTTTTGCACGGATGGGAGAGCAATTCGTTCAGATGGCATAAACTCATTGGGTTTTTGCAAAAAGAGGACTATAATATCATTGCCATCGATGCTCCTGCCCATGGCAAATCCTCCGGGAAAATATTAACTGCTCCCTTATACACAGAATGGATACACCATGTAGTTCAGGAGTATCTTCCCGACTATATGGTTGCACATTCTTTCGGCGGGATGGCTGCATTATATCAACAATACAAGTATCCCGATAAAACCCTCAAGAAAATTGTCACGATAGGTTCCCCTTCGGAATTGTCCGAATTCATGTCCCAGTATAAAAAGATACTAAAGTACAACTCAACCGTGACAGCCGCACTCGATGACTACATCATGGATACCTTTGGTTTTCGGCCAAATGACTTTTCAACCGCTGCATTTGCCAGAGGAATTTCTACACCAGGTTTGCTGATCCATGATGAATTGGATACCGTTACCCCTGTAATTTCCTCGGAACGCGTACATGCCAATTGGAAAAACAGCCGGCTTATCAAAACAAAAGGATTGGGACATTCCATGCATCAGGAGAAGGTGAATAAGCATATCATTGACTTTCTGAAGTCCTAGAAAAGGTGTAAATTTCAAAATGTGACCAGCGTATTTATGTTCAGACGAAGGGAGGTGGATCCAGCGCCTCTGGCGGGAGAAGGTGGGATAGATCTAACAATGTCAAAACTCCCCTTTCTCATGCCGTCACACATATGGTCTCCTGTTATGAGGACCTTGATATAGCAGGCAGACAACTAACAAACACAATAATTTTAAATGAAAACCATCACACCTTTCCACATCGCCATTCCGGTTCATAACCTGGAAGAATGCAGAACATTCTACAAAGAAGTACTTAACTGTCCGGAAGGACGGAGCAGTGACCATTGGGTCGATTTCAACCTCTTTGGGCATCAGTTGGTGATCCATTACAAACCGAGGCCGGAAGAAGTACTACATGCCAATTCTGTGGACGGAAAAAATGTTCCTGTTCCACATTATGGGGTAGTGCTGCCGTGGAATACCTTTCAGTCCTTTTCCAGGGAACTGAAATCAAGGGGCGTCCATTTTATAATTGAACCATATATTCGTTTTGAGGGCAAGGTTGGCGAGCAGGCCACCATGTTTTTTCTGGACCCTGCAGGAAACGCACTGGAATTCAAAGCATTCAGGGATATGGAGCAGTTGTTTGCAAAATAACGGGTGTTAGCCTGCTTTATTTTTTTTTGCCTTTCCAGGATTCGAGCAGCCAGATGACCAGTCCGAATACCAACGCGAAGACCACGCCCTGAATGGCGACCTTAAGGAGGTTGTCCACGCTATAATCATTACTTATAATCAGGATGACGATTGTATAGACAATCGCCATGACCACGGATCTTATGAGTATCTGTTTTTGCACTTTATTTATCAATAATACATTGTAAAGTAGGTGTCAACCCAATTCTAATCCTCTTTTCCTCACCCAAAAAAAAGCAAATATGATGTTGGGCACCCAGCAAAGCCAGGCAACAATGCGGTATGCTGTAATAAAATCGGCAAAGGCAAAGGCCAGTAGCGGCAGCCAGATACGGAGCGTAACTGCCGCGAAACAGGCGGCGTAACTATAGATCATAAATCCCTGGTGCAACCGAAGGTCGCTTTTCCCTATCGCTGCATATGCCCTGAGCGTTGTAAACAACCAAATAATCCCCAGGCTAA
>DATGCB010000027.1:0-3325 GCA_035312365.1 Eudoraea sp.
TAATTTCAGACAGGGCGCTAAAATGATGCAATTCCCGGCCATATATCTTTTTTCCAATTTTCCTGGGATTGTCACAGAGCCAAATAAACGGGATCCCTTTATCCGCCAATCCCCTGGCAATCAACTTTCCCTTGGTTCCCGCTCCCCAAACCGCCAAGACCCTGTTTTGCTTAAAATCCAGTTTAAGGAAATAGTAGAGTTTGATATCCAAAAAATAATTTTGTGCATAATGTTCGCTGGTCCGGGAAGTGCGCGAAGGATAATCCCGCCATAAATGCAGCACATGAGTGCACGGAATGCATCTAAGGCCGGATTCGTAAAACCGGAAAGCCAGGTCGTAATCTTCAGGATAGCGATCTGATTCAAAAGCGCCGCAGGTATTGAGATCCTCTCTATGAACCATCCAGCAGGGGGAGGGGATGACACACTCTTTATAGATCTCGGAATAATTAGTGCCTGAGGCAGTAAGGGTGTTCAGCCACCTTTCATAACGGGCATAGCCATCGCTGATACCCCGATCTGAAAAGTACCTTACCTGGCCAATGGCAAGGTGGCCTTTCCCGTTTTGCAAAAGGGAATTTACCATGATCTTTAATCTGTCGGGATGCATTATATCGTCAGAATCCATCCGGGTGATCAGCCCGCCTTTAGAAGTAGCAAAGGCTGTTCTGAGTGCCTCAATAATACCGTTTCCCCCGTTCTCCAATACGCGAAAACGGGCATCATGCCCGGCAAATGAAGCTACCAACTCCCTGCTGCCATCTATTGAATGATCATCCACGGCAAGGACCTCCCAATGGGGATAGCTTTGAGAAACAATGGAATTTAAACACTCGTGCAGGAAGGCCGCCGTGTTTTTAAAGGGAATCAGTATGCTTACAAGTGGCTCGGACATTCAGTTTGGTACCCATGCGCGAGATTAGTGACTGGCCAGGGCTTTGGCAATAGCAGCCTCTGCCAATGGAGCCATCATCTCATACCCTTTCTTTGTAGGATGCACCCCATCATGGGCAAGATCCTTATCCAATCCGTTTTTGGCGTTTGTCATGGCCGAAAAATAGTCCAGATATACGGCATCGCTGTTTTTGCAATATTCACGTATCATGGCATTTAAAGCGGGGATCTTTTCGTTGGGCTTTAAACCCGGACGCCAGGGGTAATCCTCTGCAGGAAGAACGGACGAAAGGACTACGGCTATGTGATTTGCGCGGGCGATTTCTACCATGGAACTAAGGTTGTCCATGATCTGTTTCAGTGTCATCGGGCCTGTATTGCCGGCGATGTCGTTCGTGCCTGCCAGGATCACCACCACCCCGGGATGTAAATCGATGACATCCTGCCTGAACCTGAGCAGCATTTGAGGGGTGGTTTGCCCGCTAATGCCGCGGTTGATATATGGCTTTCCTTCAAAAAACTCAGGTTGTGTTTTGAGCCACCCTATCGTAATGGAATTGCCCATAAAAACTACCCGGTTTTCCTCTGCTGCTGGCGGTGATACAGAGGTATTGGCCTTCTGAAAATGAGCCAATTCGGGCCAGTCCTGTGCATTTACCGTATTGGGGAAACCACATAAACCAAGCGCTATCAAACAAAGTGTCTTACAAATTTTCATATCTACAGGATCAGGTTTAGGGCCAAAAGATACAAAATGGCAAAGAAACATATGGGGTTATTTTATCCCTTCACGCAAACCTAGCGCTTCATCCATAAATATACGCCATAAATTATTCCTGCGGACAGTGCAAGGCAAATGGCCAAAACTTTGAGTTCCCGTCGCTTATTAGCAGCGATCCGAAGTTTTACCGCCCTCATTTGGGCAGGCGTTGTTTCCTTAATATGGATCAGGGTCTTCTTTTCCGCACGTATATAATCGGCTCTTTTGCGTCGTTTTCGCTTGTTCAAAAGTGCCCTGTTGGCTTTTATGACATTTATCGCATGGTTTGCAAATCCGCCTCCCATAATCAACTTTGTATTGGTGTAAATAATCAGTAGCGTGCCGGATAAAAACGTTACAAAATTTACGTCCAGTGGGTTCCTAAATCCGATAATAGGTTTTTAGAGATGGCTTGGGTATTTTATCAATTTCAGAAATTTCGTTTCCGGGTGAACGTAGCACAATGCCACTCGGTTCAGTAAAGATCACTAAAGTTGCTTCAAACAGATCAGCGTTGTCTGAGCAGTCCGCAAACGCAATTTTAATATTTCGCACTGCTGCCATTAGCCTGGGTCCGGGCAATAAATTCCCTGATATCATCATTGGCCTTTTGGAGGTCCTCCCGCCGCAGGTACATCATGTGGCCACTGCGGTATCCCTTAAATTCAAAACGGTCTTTCATGCGTCCGCTGGGGTCGACCTGCCACATGGTGTATTTAGCATTAAAATAGGTGGTAGCCCCGTCATAGTAGCCGGACTGGACCAGGACGTTCAGGTAAGGGTTTTGTGCCATTGCCTGCCTCAGGTTGTCGCGGGTGTTGTCGTCATCATTGTTCCAGGGGTGCACGGGACCAAACATATTGTACTTGATATCCGTTTTAAAATTCAATTCCTCCTGCAGGTAATAATTAATAGCGGGGGTAAAGCTGTGCAACCAGGATGTCAATTCGGCACTGTAGTCGGGAGCATCCCCCGATAACATGCGGTCAATCCCCAAATAGCGGGAATCGAGCCGGCCAACATTATGGCCGCTGCGGTCGCGTAGCAGGGCCTTCCAGAAATATTGAGTGGGGACTGAGAGGTTGTGTTCCAGGATCTCTTTTTTGGATAGGCCCGAGTAATAAGCCATCTTTTCTGCTACCTGATTTTTTTCGGTCTCACCGATAAAGCCGCCTTTAGCCAGGGCAGGGATCAGGGTATTGACGGTATAAGCCTCTGACTCCGGAAGTATGTCAAGCAGATCTTTATTCTGAAGTTCCGTGGGCAGTGCTTTGTGGTGCCAGGCTGCGGCCGTATAGTACGGAAGATTTAAGGCTTCAGATACCGGCCCACCCACAAGGATAACCTTATAGTCGGCCGGAGATACCATGATGACCCCGTTGAGATACATCCACTGCTGGTTTTGCAATGCCAGGGAAAGCCCCATTACGCGGGTCCCTCCATAACTTTCCCCAATAATGTATTTTGGCGAACGCCAGCGGTTGTTCCGGGTCACAAAGGTATTTAACCATTCCGCCAGGTATTTGGTGTCCGCATTAATACCAAAAAATTTCTCCCGGTCCACCTCTTCCCCGGTTTCGGGGATGGTCCTTGAATATCCCGTATTTGCCGGGTTGACATAAACGATGTCGGTCACATCCAAAACGGAATATGGATTATGGCGTACACCAT
>DATGCB010000028.1:0-2808 GCA_035312365.1 Eudoraea sp.
GGCAAAGTACCACCATGGAATGTGTACAGTGCCACAGCCATCCTTACGACCCGTTTAAACATCAGGATTACTACAACCTTATGGCGTTCTTCAATAATTCCCGGGATGAGGATACCCCGGGGGAAGAGCCCAATGTCCGTATCTATGCCAGCGAACAGCAAAGGGAAGTAGATAAAATCAACCTTTGGGTCGCTAAACACGGAAGTGGGCAGCAGGCCCGGGAATACCAAAATTTTCTGAACTATATGGAACCCAAATATCAGGGACATCTGGCGGAGGATTTCAAAAATGGCGAACTTGCAGACACCAAATGGCTTGCGCTCTGGGACGACGGTAGCTGTACCCTCAAAAATGTTGTTACGAAAGGTGCATCTCATATGTACATGAACTATTGGTCTGGCCTTGATGGAACCCAAATGACCATCCGGAAAGACAATGGCGGTGGGGAGGTTCTGGCCCGGTTCAACATTGACAGAACCGAGGGAGGTATCATTCGCAAAATACCTTTTAAAAAAATCAACGAGGCCGTAGATCTCTATTTCGAAGCTAATAATGACCAGATTGCCAAGCAGGAAACAACCAGTTTTATTGTTTGGTTTGCCTTTCTGGAAGATCTTCCCGGAGAAACGGAACCGGGCTTTGAAGGCATTGAAAAGTCGTTTTTATCGATTTTGAATTCAAAAACACCTACCGTACCCATCATGGTGGAAAATCCGGACTATATGGCACGGGCCACCCAAATGTTTGAACGCGGAAACTGGCTCTTAAAGGCCGACACGGTACTCCCGTCAACCCCAGACGTACTTAACCCGTGGCAGGAAGACTGGTCCAAAGACCGCCTGGGATTCTCAAAATGGATTACCAGCAAAAAGAACCCTCTGACAGCCCGTACGCTGGTTAACAGGGTATGGCATCAAATATTCGGCAGGGGCCTGGTAACTTCCGTTGAAGACATCGGCACCCAATCCGATCCACCTACACATCCTGCATTGTTGGATTGGCTTGCCCTGCGATTTATGAATGAGCATCAATGGAGCATCAAAGCGCTCGTCAGGGATATTGTGCTTTCGGGTACCTACCGCCAAAAATCTGAGAGCAATCCGGAGAGTTACCGGACCGATCCGGAAAACCAGTGGTACGCCAGGGGGCCACGGTCGCGGCTGAGCGCTGAGCAAATCCGGGATCAGGCGTTGGCAGTTTCCGGCTTACTGAGTCCTAAAATGTATGGCCCGGGCGTCATGCCCCCGCAACCTGAGAATGTCTGGCAATCCGTTTACAGCAACGAACACTGGGTGGAAAGCAAGGGGGAAGATAAGTACAGAAGGGCCGTGTACACTTATTTAAAGCGCACAAGTCCATATCCCTCTTTTATGACGTTTGATGGCACCAGTCGCGAAGTTTGCACGGTAAGGCGGACCGTAACCAATACACCTTTACAGGCCCTGGTCACTTTAAATGATCCGGTCTACCAGGAGGCCGCCTGTCACCTGGGAAAATTAATGGAGCCTATGAAGGTGGATAAAGGGATTTCATATGGGTACAGGCATGCTACCTATTCGGAGATCACCCCGGAAAAACAGGCGGCACTAAGAAGTTTATACGATGTATCCCTGGAGGAATTCCGGAATTCCCCGGAAGCCGCAGAGCAATACCTGCAGAATAGCAAAACCCCGGATCCACACCTGGCCGCAATTACGGTTGTTGCCAGCGCAATTATGAACCTGGACGAGTTTTTAAGCAAGGGGTAAATGGCTGTCATAGGATAAAGGTACAGGGAGGTGGGATGAAAGGGGAAAGTAATAGGAGTAAGGACTAGGGTGGAAAGAAAAAGGAAGAGGGAAGAAAGACAAAAGATTAAAGACTCCGGGACAAAAGACCAGGGTTTAAATTATTAACTTCCACAACAATGTAAAGCAGACGAGCATTGAAGAATGTAGATAGATTGATACAAGAGCAAATCCGGAGGGACCTGGAAGCCACCACGCGCAGGCACTTTATAAAGCAATGCGCAACGGGTATGGGTGGTTTGGCATTGGGGTCAATTTTTATGGGATGCGATCCGCTCCCAAAAGGAAAGCAGGGCAGCAAACCGGCATTTACGGATCGTGACCTGAACCCCTTGTCGACCCTCGCACCCCCTTTTAGTCCCAAAGTAAAAAATATGATCTACCTCCACATGGCCGGGGCACCTTCCCAACTGGAAATGTTCGATTACAAGCCGGAGCTTCAGAAACTGGATGGCCATGACTGCCCGCAATCCCTTTTGGAAGGCAAAAAATTTGCATTTATCAGGGGTACTCCAAAACTATTGGGGCCACAGGCCGAATTTAAGCAGGCGGGAGAATCGGGGAACTGGGTGTCCGATAACCTGCCCCATTTTAAAAAGGTCATTGATGAAGTAGCCTTCCTGAAAGCGGTGCACACGGATCAGTTCAACCATGGGCCGGCCCAGTTGTTCATGCATACGGGAAGCCCAAGGTTGGGGCGTCCCAGTATCGGGTCCTGGGTCACATATGGCCTGGGTTCTGAAAACCAGAATTTACCTGGTTTTGTGGTACTGACGTCTGGTGGAAAAGCACCCAGTGCCGGAAAAAGCGTGTGGGGCAGCGGTTTTTTACCTTCCGTTTACCAGGGCGTACAATGCCGTTCAAAAGGGGATCCTGTGCTCTACATTGAAGATCCCAAAGGGATTTCGCGGGATTTGAAAAAAAAGACGATAGAAGCCATCAATAAAATCAATAAGGAAGAATATGAGCGATATGCCGATCCGGAGATCCTGGCGCGCATCAATCAATACGAAATGGCTTA
>DATGCB010000029.1:0-33488 GCA_035312365.1 Eudoraea sp.
ACCCTGTGCGTGCAAGGGGAATTCACCTATAAACCAGTTGGCCACGTCAATATTGTGGATATGTTGCTCTACGATATGGTCCCCGCACAACCAATTAAAGTAGTACCAATTGCGCATCTGATATTCCATTTCGGTCTGCCCTGCCTCCCGGTCTTTTACCCAAACACCTCCGCTGTTCCAATAGACCTGTCCGGAAACGATCTGGCCCATTTTCCCGTCCCTGATGTGATCCAGGCAGGCAAGGTAGTTTTTTTGATAATGGCGCTGAAGTCCTACAACAACATTTAGTTTTTTTTGTTTGGCAACCTTCGCAGCAGCCAGGACTTTCCGGATACCATGTGCATCCGTCGCCACCGGTTTCTCCATAAAAATGTGCTTGTCCTTACTGACCGCATATTCAAAATGTATGGGACGGAAGCCCGGAGTGGTCGTTAATATAACCACATCGGCCAGGTCAATGGCATTTTTGTAGGCATCAAATCCAACGTACCTGTCTTCATCTTTTACCTTCAATCGATCCGTATTCCCGAATTTTTTGTAGAGGATGTCGTAGCAACTATCGAGGCGATCTTTGAAAGCATCGGCCATAGCGACCAGTTGTACATTCTCTTTAGTGCTCAGCGCCTGGGTAGCCGCCCCTGTTCCCCGTCCACCGCAACCTATGAGTGCAATTTTCAGGGTATCATTTCCATGTACATGGGCCGAGGCCGCTACATCCAGGGGAAGTGTTAACATTCCACCGGCTACTATAGCAGTATTCCTTACAAAAGCTCTCCTTGATACGTTGTTGTTGTCTTTTTTCATTTTTTTGATGTTTAATAATCGTCTATGGCATTCAGCCAATATTTTTCAATTTCCTCCGCGGAAGGCGTGTGTTTAGGGCGAACAATACGAAATCCCACGTCGGGCGCATTGGTAAACCACCAACGGCTTTTTGGGATCTGCGGGTCAATTCGCTTCCAGGCTGCACTGGAGCCTGCCCGTGCCGACGAGCGAAGCTCCATGGCCCTGTCACGCCAGGAACCACCCCGAACCGACCTTGGATAAAGTTCTGTCGGCTTTACCCATGGATTGATTACCTTTTTACCCTTCCTGCTTATATAGGTGTGTTCGTTATACTGATCCATGGTCCATTCAGCTACATTTCCATGCATATCATATAATCCGAATGCATTGGGTTTTTTTAATCCGATCTTTTGATATTTATTTTCACTGTTTGCGGTGTACCAGGCATAGTCCCCGAGTTGCGTACTGTCATTTCCGAAGGAATAATTATCCATACTTCCGGCCCGGCACGCATACTCCCATTCTGCTTCCGTCGGAAGCCGGTAAAATTTACCGGTCTTTGCACTCAGCCATTTACAGAAGGTCAATGCTGCATATTCCGTAATGTTGACTACCGGGAACCCTTTCCGGCCCATCCCATGACTCATATCCACATAAGGGGTTGTGGCTGCCGCAATCGCATCAATGTCAATGTCAACCTCGTCATCCAAATCAGGGTTTTTAATACCGTCTATTCTCCGTTCGGCAAATAATTGATACTGATCCCAGGTAATCTCATAAGCCCCCATCCAAAAATCATCCACCGACACTTTATGGGCAGGTGACTCATCTTCATGGGCGCTATTGTTTCCCATTAGAAAGGTTCCTCCCTGCACGGGTACCATTTTAATAGATTCTGCACTGCCGGAAATGGCTTCCTCATAGGATTCAAAATTTCCAATTGGTGATGAGGCACGGTTGAGATCGCCTTTAAAAGCCACCTGGGGACCTATGACGGCCATCAGGAAAATGATTGAAATACACGTGCGCAACATATAGAATGGAGCCTTTTGAGGCAGCTTCCTAAATTATTCAATTAGTATGAATTAAAAAAATAACGCAGTAACTAATCCAGGTGCTCGGTCAATTCCTTAAAGGTCTTTTTTGCACTTTGTTTATTATATAAAATATCAAAAACCGCATCAATTATAGGTGTCCTCGCTTTCTTCTTAAATTTCAACTTCAGTTCAAAAGCGCTTTTTGTGGCGTAATAGCCTTCGGCAACCATGTTCATTTCCATCATGGCACTATTAACGGTATAGCCCTTTCCTATCATATTGCCGAACATCCGGTTACGGCTAAAGGTAGAATACGCCGTCACCAGAAGGTCGCCCAAATAGGCCGAATCATTAATATTCCTGTCTATTTTATAGATCTTTTTGGTGTACCGCTTCATTTCACGGATAGCATTGCTCATGAGTACGCTTTGAAAATTATCTCCGTAACCCAGCCCGTGGGCAATGCCGGCGGCGATCGCATAGATATTTTTAAGCATGGCGGCATACTCGGTTCCAATAATATCATTAGAGACATTGGTTTTAATGTATTCGCTTCGAAGCACATTGGCCAGCATTTGAGCCTTTTCTGTATCCACACAGGCAATGGTGAGATAGGAGAGGCGCTCCAGCGCTACTTCTTCAGCGTGGCATGGCCCGGTGATCACCCCAATATTTTCAAAAGGGATGTCATACATTTCGTGAAAGTGTTCCCCAACGATGAGTCCGGATTCCGGGACAATTCCTTTGATAGCCGAAAAAATAATTTTGTCCCTGATGGGCACCGTAAGTTTTTCGAGCTCCTCCTTCAAAAAAGCAGAAGGGATCGCAAATATGAGGATATCGGCAAGTTTTGCTGCCCTGTTAATGTCATCCGTTACCTGTAATTGCTTCACATTAAATTCAACAGAAGTCAGGTATTTTGGATTGTGTTTCTCCTTCTGAATATATTCCACCGCCTGTGAATTCCGCATATACCATGTGATACGAGACAGATTTTCTGAAAGCATTTTTACGATAGCGGTGGCCCAGCTACCACCTCCCAGGACTGCAAATTTTAGTTGTTTGTTTATCATGTAGCCGTATTCCCGTCTAATTTAGTTTTTATCCTTTAAACATCCTTTAAAATTGTTGTGCAATGGAGGACCACAGATCGGTGCATTCCAGGTAATTATATTAATAGGGGATCAAGGGAACGTTCGCGAATCCTTAAACTATCACAAATCAGTTAAATAATTTGAAGGTGAAGGCATGGAAGTATATAATGGATGAAGAGCGAAATACAAGCTTAACAAGATGCTTGTTTTTGTTAGTTTGAATATAAATACCTGAGACCATGAAAGCGTTAAATCTTATATCCCGATGCATATTGGCAGGACTGCTGGCTGCTCCCTGTGGATGCTGGCAGCACGATACAACAGGCCCATCAATGGCCGATCGTATATTTCCAATACTTCCTTTTGGGTCCAGTTATGCCTTATCTCACCCATAGTTACTTTTTAACGAACTCAAAAATAGATCAATATAAATTGATTTCCCAAGATTCAGAATGAAATAATTAAACGCGTTGAAATGATTTAACTTCAATGAATAGCCGGCGATCCCAGTGAAAAATGGCAATATTCTATGCTGGAGATACCCTTGGATTATCGCAGATCCGGTCCTGTTACTTCGTAGCCAATCGGTTTGAAGGAAAAATTGTTGGATTGCTCGGCCGAACAGGATGTCAGTCCGATCAGCAAATCCATATGCGCCTGGAAAAGGATGTAGTCCCCTGGTTTGGCCAGTGGTGGATTTACTGAGACAGCGCCACCGGAATCCACCTCGACATTCATGAAGATATTGAACGCTGTGGGAATTGAATCTTCTTCTATTCCGTACTCAGCCAGATTCTTATAGAGGTTTTCCCTGCAACTGGGATGATCTCCCTCTGTTTTGTAAATGATCCTGAAGGTATTCATGCAACAAGGGGCCAGAAGAAAATCGTGCCTGCCACAGGTATCCTCCCTGATCTCGAGCATCTTGGAACTCCGGTTGCTATAGATGTAATTCCCAGTGGACAGATAGATATGGGATTCGTAGTCAAGTGTCTTACCATTGCTTATAACTTCCCTTAAATCGTGCAAGTTATACGCAACCAAATCGGCTACCTGTTCCCCTTCCGGACAGGTAACCCTAAGAAATTCGCCTTTCCTGATCGAAAAACTGGTGCCTGACTGGGGTGGAATTATAACCATGGATTAATGTTTGAACGGGCAACGCCAGTCCTTTTCGACCACCCTGCCGGAGTATTGCCTGGCTTCTGAAGCATTTCCATAATCGGAGAGCATTGGGTTGATGGACCCCTGCAAATTCAGTTCTCTTTTACGGATGGCCTGTTTCATGGTCTCAAATTTACCCCGACTTCTCAATCCCTCAAACTGGCTGTGTAAATTAAATGCCAGGGCAGGAGCTTTAAAGGCCCTTGCCCGTCTGCTGCTCTGAGGGTGCATGCCGACGACAAAAAAAGAATGCCCTCCGAAACTGTAACTGAATTTATTACTACGCGGGTCATTACTCACAGAACTGTCCCAATCAAAATTCTTTTTATCTATTAAATGCAGTTCCCCGAGAAGCGCCCACATGGTTTTTTCAAATTCCACTTCACTATCAAAATCGCTGTTCACAAACAAAGCCACATACGAGAGGAAATTGCTGTTTCTCTGATCAACGGCTTCGATGTAGTTCACCAGTCCCCATGCGAGATCTTCTATATCAGATTTTTTGAACATCTCATTGAACAGGCCAAAACACAGATTTCTGGAATTCAGCGAAGTCTTAGCCCCGAGACAGGAATAATCCGGACGACTTATGAAATTCTTGAAATCTTCAATGACTCGCAATTTTCCTTCGAACCGGTGATCCTTCTCGTACGCCTTCAGATTGATAAACGACGTTCCAGGATTCGTAACGTTATATGGATTCAACATTAGTTCGAATTATTTTTAGGTGATTGGAGAACCGAAGGGGGAAGTTTATTCTCCTCAATTGATGCTCTGAACAATACAGTAACTCAATTTCAGCAAAGATTAAATGTAGTATGGGGACGTCTAATATTGATATTTATTAGATCAAATGATTCCTTTTTTAGACGAATTACGACACTGTTGAATATGAAACTGTACGGGGTAGTGCGGGAATCTAAACTGAAGATTATCAAAGAGATGGTTATCAGGCAGATTTCTACCTCCTCAACAGGATACGTACCGCATTGTCAACGAATCCCACGGCATTGACAAGAATCCGGTCCACTTTATTCAGCCGGAGGTTTTGCCGGATGAATGGAAGGCCTGTGAATTCCGAATGTACCATATGATACGAGGCAGATTTTCTGAAAGTATTTTTACGATAGCGGTGGCCCAGCTACCACCTCCCAGGACTGCAAATTTTAGTTGTTTGTTTATCATGTAGCCATATTCCCGTCTAATTTAGTTTCTATCCTTTAAACATCCTTTAAAATTGTTGTGCAATGGAGCAGCAGGCATCGGTGTTTTCGCAATAATTTTTTTATTGTCGGATGCGGGGGAGGTTTCCAAAGCATTAAACGATCACAAATCGGTTAAACAATTCGAAGGCGAATACCCCCGGGTACACAGGGGATAAAGAGCGAATTATAAGCCTGGCACGATGCTTGTTTTCGTTAGCTTGACTATAAATACCTGAGACCATGAAAGCGTCAAAACTTATATCCCGATGCATATTGGCAGGAATGCTGGCTGCTTCCTGCTATACCGAAGTAATTCCGGAGGATGATTTTATAGTGGAGTCCTCCTATAATACGGATGCTGTCCTGCAATCTTTCGCCCTTTGGTATGTCGATATCAATGAAACCAGGGGCAACGGGGAAGTCCCTTTTTTACAGCGCGCTTTCACCATTACCTTCGACAGGGGTACGCTGTATGCCAATAATAATATCGTAGGTATCGGGAAGACAGGCGGAGGCCTTGGGATTGATGTCGGCTTTTACGATGCCCTGCCCGGAGCCGTGGAGATAGACCATGATCTGGATGGTCGATGGCTATTGGAAATACATGCGGTGAACAACCACACCCTCGAATTATACGATGCCTCCTCGGATACCTCCTATCTGATCAGGGGATACCAGCGCAGCAACTTTGATTACGATATGGTCTTCTACAACAACATTCAGTATTTTTTACAGGAGTATGAAGCCTGGGAAAAAGTATTCACCAGCGAGCAAGGCACTATCACCGAATTTGACGATGAAAATTATCTTCATTTTTTGTCGGGGACCCGGGGAGAATTCTTCAGATCTTCGACAGATGAAAACGGAATCCCGCTGAACGAAGTGCTGTGGGATTATGAAGGTGACTACCGGGTTTTTGATGTTGCAAACGATAAAACCCTTAAAACTTTAACACTGGATTATGATTTTTTGGACAATGATTACTTTGAACTTTACGTTATAAATGACGGTACCATAGAATTATATCACCCGGATAGCGGAACGGTATATGAGTTTAAGGGAAGGGGATATATAGCATACCTGAAGGGAGATGATGCAGCAGTTGCCCGGAAGAGGCAGAAAACATCGCTTCCGGTGATGAATGTTATAAAAAAAAGAAAGTAATGGAACCTCCTTGCGACTAAAGGGGTGCACAATAAAAGTTTTTTGGTTGGTTATTTAGTTAGGAAACGCCTTGATCCATTGGGATCAGGGCGATTCTTTTTAGTGTCTTTTGGTCTTGGCATCTTTAGGGCACATTGAACAATGGCTCAACGAGAAGCCGCCTTTTAAAATCCGATGGATTCTCCCCGGTTACTTTTTTAAAGGTCCTGTTAAAGTAAGACAGGCTTTCGAATCCGCATTCGTAACATGTCTCACTTACATTTTTACCCCTTAACAGCATTCTTTTTGCCTGACTTATCCTGTACTGATTCAGGAAAGTAATAAAGGTACTGCCGGTAGATTTTTTGAAATAACGGCAGAAGGCCGCTTTGTCCAGATGGCACAGAGACGCTATTGTATCTACCCTGATCTTCTGTTGGTAATGTTCATCCACAAAAGCATAAACCTTCCGAAGCCGTTGCTGTTGTTTTTCGCTGGATCTATTTATGACGGGTTGATCGTGCAATAGGAAGAAGGCATCGCTGCCTGCCAGGATCTCGAAAATATGAAGAACCTCCAAAAACTGTTCAAAGGGATTAAGGGCGTACAGATTTTTTAAACGAACGCCAACGTCGTCTTTGGTGTCCCCCGTAAAGGCGATACCGTATTGCGACCTTTCAAAAAGGGTAAAAATTTTGGATAGTTCAGGAATTTCACTGAAAACCCTATTTTTAAAGGTTGCGCTGACGTGGAGCACCTCCTTTTTGTAATCCGTGCGCACCCCGTAATCGAAATTAAGGTGGGGGATATTGGACCCGATGAATACCAGATCACTTTGTTCGTAGGTAGAAATATGTTGCCCTACATGCCGTGTTCCACTGGCCCCTTCGATATATACCAATTCATATTCCGGGTGAAAATGCCAGTAAAACAAATCGTTTAACCGGGGATTATGCAAAAGGCGAAAGGAACTTTTGTCATCAGGACTAATGGTTTCAAATTGTATTTTCACTCTTAAATTTAACAAAATTGTCTGATTTGCTAAAGATAGGCTCAAAAAAGATCAAGATTATACAATTTTTGATCAATATGAAGGTGGATACCCTGCTCCTGAATTTCTAATTTTATAACATCGATGGTACGATAGCATTAAAATTCAAAAAATTATGGAAAAAGCAGCATCAAAAACGGAAATGGCGAACAAAGCCCACGAGGATATCCCGGGGAACCCTTCCACGGCAACCAGCAGCAAGATAAAGCTGAACGACAGGTCTAACAGGAAGTCCCTGCGGGTTCTCAGTGAAGAGGAATGGAATTTTTGGCTCCACAATGGATATATCATTATTAAGAATGCGGTAACTGAATCACAAGCTGCTGCGACCGCGGACTTTCTGTGGGAATTTGAGGAAAAGGATCCGGAGGATCCTGAAACCTGGTACGCGCCTCCCCGCGCCGAAATGAAAATGAAGGAATTGACCGGAACCGGGATGGTAGAGGTATACAATCATCAAAGATTGTGGGATAACAGGCAAATGCCCAGGGTATATGATGCCTTTGTGGATATTTGGGGCACCGAAAAACTGTGGGTCACCATAGACAGGGCCAACCTCAACTTCCCCATGCGCCCCGGATTTGAACAAAAAGGCTTTATTCATTGGGACTATGACCCCGAGACCAGGCCACAGAATGTGCAGGGGGTACTTGCACTTGCCGATCAGACGGATGAAAATATGGGAGGTTTTCAGTGCATTCCATGGCTATACCGGAATTATGATACCTGGAAACTTACCCAACCCCGGGACAGGGACCATTTTCAACCAGATATTACCGGACTCGAGGACAAAATTGAAAAAGTAAAAATGGAAGCTGGCGATCTGCTCATCTTTAACAGTACGGAACCCCATGGCATTCGCCCGAACAGATCCGGGAACAAAGTGCGCATTGCACAATACATTTCCATGATGCCTGCCGAAGAGGAGAATAAAGAATTGCGGCAATGGCGCATCAATTCGTGGAAGAACAGGATAGCGCCCGATGGTTATGCTTTTCCAGGGGATCCCCGTAATTGGGAGCAGACCAGGTACAACAAAGCAGCGCTATCACCGTTGGGCAAAAAGTTGCTGGGCTTGGAGCGGTGGTAGTTCAGGATGGAAGTTTGGGTTTATTTATCCCGTGCTTTTTCAAATAGGCATTCAGTACACTGATTCTTTTGGTGGTGATTGCATGCGGAATTTCACGCTCGTATTCAAAGTCGATTACAGCTTCCGGCCCCAGGTATTTTCTAAAATGGCCGGTAAGTGCCTTTTCGTCTGTATTTTCGGGCTGCCCGTGCAACCGAATGATGTAGTCTTTTTGGCCTTTCTGAATAAACTGAAATTGTTGAATATTTGAAAAGTCACTCACCTTCTCAAAAATGTTCGGAGATACAAAATTGCCCTCACTATCATAAATGGCATCCATCATTTGGCCGTCTATTTTTGACAGGACCGGGCTACCTTCCCAATTGATCCCGAATTGTGCTATAAGCCCGGTATCGTAGCGTATCATGGGCATAGCATAGTTAAAGAGATCGGTGACCACTATTCTGCCTGTCGCTCCGGGCTTTACATGTTGGTCTGTGTCTTCCTCGAGAATTTCAATGACATAGCTGGCCAGGTTGAGTGCAAGGACATCCGGACTGTCATTGGTTTGTTGGGCTAAGATGCCGTTTTCCGCAGTTGAATACCGCTCATAAACGGGTGCCTGAAGAAATTTTGTCACCCTTTTTTTTAAGGAATTATCAAGGCCTTCAGCGATGGAAATGACAGATCGTACTTTGTAATCCTGTGGTTCGCAATGGGTGTCATCCATGTGTTTGCACAATTGCTCAAACCACGACAGTGAACCAACAAGATGCTTTCCTGATTTGTCCTTCCTAAGTTTATCCAGAAGGTTTCCCATGTCTACCCTTGTGTTCTCCACGACCTCAATGGGCATTCCCTGCGGCATATTTGCGTCATGTTTGCTTGTCAACGGGTGCAGATACACTATTTTATCTTTAGGATTTGCGCCCGAATTTTCCATAAAAAACATGGTTTCCGCCAAATGCCGGTCCCGTTTTCTCTGATCCTGAAAAACGTTGAAAGGGACCCCGGCAGAAGCTCCTGCAAAGACCTTAAAATTATCGGAATAATAAAATACCGAAGACCGTACTTTGTCAAAATTTTCCATGATTGTACGCTTATCCATAATAGGAAAGTCGTGCAATCCCCCATAGTTTTTATAGGAGAGGTAATAATCGCAGGATCGGGTGGCGTGGACTAACAGATCTGATAAATATTTGTCTTTTATTGCCCTGGATGCCTGGCTCCCGGGGTTTTCCAGAACCTGTTTGATCTCCTGATAATGACCCCGTGTTTTCCGGGACTTTAAAGGATTCGTTGACCCAAAGGTCCATCTCCGGAGTTTTTCCAAACCTAGCCGCATGACCGTTAAAATTTAAAAGTTCGTGTTTTGTAGGCGGGGCAGAAATTGATGGCTGAACAAAGGTGTATCTTAGCGGACTACACCGGAATCATCTTCACTATAATATTAGTGTAATTTTTTCAATCAACCTATAAATTGGCTACAATTTGCGAATGGTCGGCATTATAAAACACCTGAACCGTGTTTTTCCGGGCACGGAAAAGACGATTGAGGCGCCCGCTGAGGTGATTCCCGATAATACTTTCAAAATATAGCAACCTCTTTGTCATTAAGTGGTATTTTTGCGCCCTTAAATTCATAGCAGTTTGAAAAAATACCTGAATCTGTTCGATTTTTCACAGGAAGTAAATTATAAAACTGAAGTACTGTCGGGTATTACCGTTGCGCTGGCACTGGTTCCGGAGGCCATTGCCTTCGCACTTATTGCAGGCCTCTCTCCTCTGACCGGACTTTATGCCGCTTTTGTAATGGGGCTGGTGACCTCTATTTTTGGGGGTCGGCCGGGGATGATCTCCGGAGCTACAGGGGCAGTTGCCGTGGTTATTGTCGCCCTGGCACAACAGTTTGGGGTGGAATATGTATTTGCCACGGTAGTTCTTGCAGGCTTGCTGCAAATGGCGGCAGGCTTTTTTCGTCTGGGAAAACTAATGCGCTTGGTGCCACATCCCGTGATATTCGGTTTTGTAAACGGTCTGGCTATCATCATTTTCCTTTCCCAGCTCGATCAGTTCAAAACGGCCGATGGCGGCTGGCTGTCCGGGAGCACCCTTTATATCTTTTTGGGATTGGTCTTATTGACGATGATCGTGATCTGGGGGCTTCCGAAATTAACGAAGGTTGTACCCTCATCCCTGGCTGCCATACTTCTGGTATTTGGGATGGTCCTGGGCTTTGATATCGAAACCAGGGCGATCGGAGACATTGCATCTATTCAGGGTGGTTTCCCCCCTTTCCATATTCCCAGTATCCCGTTTAGCTGGGAGACATTGCAGATCATTTTTCCATATGCGGCCATCGTAGCCGGGGTTGGATTGATCGAAAGCCTGCTCACCCTTAACATTATTGATGAGATCACCGAAACCCGTGGCCGTGGAAATAAGGAAGCCGTTGCCCAGGGAACGGCGAATATCCTGTCGGGATTATTTTCCGGGATGGGGGGTTGTGCCATGATAGGTCAAAGTTTGATCAATACTTCCAATGGAGCCAGAGCCCGACTATCGGGGATTGTTGCTGCCCTGATGTTGTTGGTATTTATCATGTTCGGGGCGGACCTCATAGAACGCGTCCCTATGGCCGCTTTGACAGGCCTGATGGTCATGGTTGCCCTGGGTACTTTTGAATGGGCGAGTCTGAGAACATTTCGCAGAATGCCAAAGTCCGATGTCCTTGTTATGGTGCTGGTGACGCTGGTAACCGTATTTCTTCACAACCTGGCCCTGGCGGTTTTGGTGGGGGTTATCATTTCTGCCCTGGTATTTGCATGGGACAACGCCAAACGTATTCGGGCCAGAAAGCACATCGATGACAAGGGCGTAAAGCATTATGAGATCTATGGGCCGTTGTTTTTTGGATCCGTTGCCATGTTCAATGAGAAGTTCGATGTATTGAACGATCCCGATGAGGTAGTCATCGACTTCAGGGAAAGCAGGGTGGTTGACATGTCCGCTATCGAGGCATTGAACAGGATTACGGAACGCTATCAAAAGGTAGGAAAGAAAGTGCATCTCAAACACCTGAGTCGTGATTGTAAGCGCCTGCTGAAAAATGCGGATGATATTATAGAGGTCAATGTGCTGCAGGATCCTACCTATAAGGTGGTGGTTGACAAGGTATAACTTCCGTAAACCCTATCGATAAAATGCAGTAAACCAGGTTTGGGGAAGCACAATTTTACTTTAATTTTAAAGTAATATCAATAATAGAGTCGCTGGCACTTAAGATAAATTCGTTTTCCCTTTTGACAACGGGTGATGAACCGGACACTACTTCATAAGTTACATCTCCCCGCTTCCGGGGAAATTCGATATCCACCGTCCATTCCGGGTTTTCCTGAATGACTTTAAGTTTTAATTGTCCTCCGGCATTGCTGTAAAATACCGAGATCCGGTTGTCCTGTACAATGACATTTTCAAGAGAAGCCTCCGGCCATTCATCCGGCATCCGGGGCCTGATCCAAACCTTTTTTTTAGAGGCCTGCGGCTGAATACCAAAGAATTGCTGTACAATGGGGACGGCAAATCCATAAATGTTCCACGCCTGGGTCATCATCCCATAGTCCGGAGAAACTTCATACATACTGCCGGGGAGGGCATAACTAAATGTTCTCGACATTCTTTGAAGGTAATTCAATGCCTTGTCAGGCCTACCGTAATTGTTTTCCGCCACTGCCTGTACCCCGGTGGGGAGCGTCATGACTGCTCCTGTATACGAGAATATTTTACTGCCTTTAAAAGACCCTTCATCGGAACCCGCGGATTCATCCCGGTCTATCCCGGTCACAAAAACACCAAAGGGGTTCACAAATTTCTCGGCCGTATTCAGGGCTTTCAGGGCCTTCTCTGTGTCCGCAATTTTCATTTCCATAGGGGTATTCACTACCCAGTTATGATGTAGCACGAAAGGTCGGGCTACCGCAGAGGGGTTCACCAGGATGAACTGTCTCGTGTTTTTTAACTCGGCTACGGCCCAGGGCTTGTCCAAGGAGTCGGCACGTACAATGGCATCATCTATCAGCTTTAATGCCTGCCGGTCTGTGCCTATAAAATCTGCATAGGAACGGAATTCCTCTGACCAAAACTCCGTATTGATCCTTTCTTTTAGGGTAGCAGCCTTGTCCTCATACCTCAAAGCCAGATCATTTTCCCCTAATTCCACGGCAATTTTAGCCGCATCGCCAAAGGCTCGCTGGGTATAAACGGCCACATCGATCATCTCGGAATCAAGGCCGTGGATCTCCATCATTCCGAAACCATCCGGGAAGAGATTTTTATTGGCGTCATTTTCGGTCAGCAGCCAGTGAAGGCCTTTTTTAATGGATGGGAAGTACTTTTTCAGGAATTCAATTTCCCCGTTCCATTGATATACCTCCCATATCAATGAGGCAAATTGGGGGGTTTCGTTGATATTGCCTTTGTTGAAGACGGCCCCGTTGGTGGAAGTCTCATGGACAATTCTCCCGTTGCCGTTCGTCGCCATGGAGAGGCTGTCCAGGAGTTGAATGGTCTCGTAAACCACTTCGGTTTGTCCGATGGCCATATAGCCTTTTAATGCATATTCACTATCTACCCCGAACCACCAGGGGTAGTCGGGGATGCCAGCTGTTATGCCTGTCCCAACTTCGGGGACAGTCTGTATCATCCAATCCGAATTGTATTTAAGCCATTCAAAGGTTTGCTGCAATTTTTTATCGGGGACCGTCAACCTGGATTGTGAGGCAAGGAGGTTATACCGCGCTTTTTTCTCATTAAAATAGGTGTTCGCGTTGGCAAGGATATCCGTATAGGTATTCAGCGCGTCTTCTTTGGATGTATAGGAGCCTGCAATCACAAAATTAATGGTTTCGGAGCCTTCCGAAGAGATTGAAACAGGGTACATCAGGGAATTTGAGACCCCGTTTCCGGAATAATCCGAACGCTCTCCCTGATGATTCACCGGGGCCTTGTCAGCACCAAATATGGCAAACCAGGGGTTTAAACTGTCTTGTACCACCCAGGAGCCCAATTGCTCATTGTAAATGGCGGTATCTGGATGGTCTGTAAGCTGCGTGCGTTCCCCCAGCCAGGTGGGTCGCAGATCGGTGTTTCCAAGAAACTTCAGGTTAAAATCCTGATTGGAAGAACCCTCGTTTTTTAGTACCAGTTGTATTACAATTCCCTGCTTGTTGTCGGGGACAAACTGCCATCTTTCAATGCTGATATCCCTGCCTTCAATGGTAAAGGAATGCCGATTGGTAAAAGGATAGTTTGTAAACGTATGCGCCCTGTTCAATCGGTACTCCTCTTCTTCCCAAAGGAGGTCGATTTGAAAACCATCCATTAGCTTAACGGGATGGTTCCAGATTCCGCCCATTTCACCTATTATGTGCCAGCCTATTTCAGAAAAACCGCCATTCTGGTCGCCGACCATGTACACCCGGTTACCGGGGGTTACAAAAGGGGAATTGAGATATTCCTTTTTGCCGTCGATGGACGGGCTGTCGTGCATTACTTCGCCGAAAGGAACCTCTTTCGCGTTTTGGCAACCCGAAAGAAGGGTAAACAGTGCAATGTATGTATATGTCAATCGCAAAATTTGCTTTGTTTTTTGGATGATTCCCTTAGCGGTTTCCCCTGTCTTCCGGCATCAAAAGTACGGCAGAAAGGGATCATCCTGTTTCCCCAGGGCCTTGTTAAAGTTAAGAATATTTTGTAGGTAACTAAAGTAAAAACAGGGGGAACGGATATTTACTACATCTTCTGAAACCACAGATCTCTGACCCGCCCGGAGGAAACCTTGCATCCCAGGATACGCTTATCAGCTACCCTTATGAATTCTATCTGGCCAAAAAACCACACATCTCCTGAAAAGACATCCTCCTTTACCGGCGATAATGTGATATCACTTAAACGGCTGTGCTGCGCTGTTAATTGATTGTTTAAAATTTTAAAATGGTATCCCGTAGATAGCTCTTCACTGTAAAAATGACCTTCATAATCTACCAAATTCACTGATGCTTTGTCAAATGGTTGTACTCTGCGGGCATCCATTACCTGTCCGCCCTGGGCGAGTTGCATTAACTCCACACGGCCGTTGGAATTTGGCAAAAATGTAATGATTGCCTCTACCCCGGAAGCAGAAAATGTCGTCTGTGAAACTGGGTTTAAAGGTAATCTGGGCTGGCCGGTGCCCTGTGCGAATAACTGACCATTGGTTTCAGAAATACTGATCACAAACCCGGGTTGAAGTTCATAATCACCAACATAGGAATTTAAGGTCTCCTGGTCGATGGTCACCGCTCTGTCCGGAGGTTCAGGTTTTTCCGGTTCCTGCTGCAGCTGGCCATTTAAGTATATGTCCGCGATGTTGTATGCCATTTGGCCTGCATTAAACCCCCCATCGTTGCTAAACACAATTACGGCAAAGTCCTGGTCCGGGAAACGTGCCAGATACGTTCGGTATCCCGCGTCTGCACCGCCGTGTTGTATCTGCCGCAACCCTTTATATTTTCCGACAAACTGGCCCAGGGCACCTCCAAAGGGCTTCCCATTGTTCAGGACTGCTGGCGTATTCATTTTTTGGATGATCGATGGACTGCCCACTTCGGGATCAGCAAAATTAAGTACCCAAAGACTCAAATCCTCAACGGTCGTAAAGAGGCTGGTGGCCCCGACATTTGCGTAACTCAGTACGTTTTTCCTGTATTCGTTGCCCTCCCAATAATATGAGTAAGCCCGGTTCTTTACAATTTTTTCATGATCGTCATAGAAGAGGGTACTATGCATCTGCAAAGGGCTAAATATGCGCGCTTTGGTGAATGTGGCAAAGGATTTGCCCGACACCCTTGAAACGACCTCAGCCAATAATGTAAAGCCCGTATTACAATATAGAAATTCATCACCCGGGTTAAAATTCAGGGCTTTTTGTTTACTTACAAGTTTTAGGATGTGTTCTCTGGTGATTACATCGTCCAGTCGCCATCCCGCCATGGCCAGCAAATTCCATTGATCCCGCAAGCCGCTGGTATGGGAGGCAAGGTGGCGTAATGTAATAGGTTTACCAAAATCCGGAACTTCCGGAATGTATTTCCGGATATCGTCATCGAGGTTTAATTTGCCTTCTTGTTCAAGGAGCAATACAGAGAATACCGTGAACTGCTTGGAAATGGAGGCGATGTGGAATACAGTGGATGGATCTATCGGAACATCGTATTCCAGGTTGGCCATTCCGTACCCTTTTTTATGGACAATGGCACCATCCTTTACAATGGCGACTGCCACTCCGGGCGTATCACTGTTGTTCCAGGGCGTACATAGTTCGTCAACCATTTCATTTGGCGAAACGGCCTTCGGTTGGTTGGCCACAATACTTAGTTCATAACTTCCTCGTGGTTGTTTTTCATCCAGGGGGTAGACCTCTATGATATATTCACCCCCGATAGAAGATGTGAGGCTAAAAAGTTCTGGCCCGAATTTCCCGTTGGGGCTGTCATAATCACTCAGTTTTTCAGTTTTTGGCCCGTAGGTGGTAATCTTGAGGTCAACCCCGTTTTGCACTAGCCGAAGGAAAACAAACCGGTTCTTTTCCAAACGTATTTTATAGCGATGTTTTTCAGCCTGGCCGATTTTCGTGGAAATAGTATCACCCATGGACAATTCGCCTTCCCGATTTTGTGCATGCAGTATGGAAAGTTGACATAGTAAGAAGATGCCTGTACATGTGAGTGCTCCATGTTTCATACGGTTATTTTATTTGACTTTAACTACAACGATTCCCTTTATTTACAATACGATCACCTTTTTCCGTGCCTGTTTAATATTCCTTTTCCTCCTAAAAGATCATTTCCATTGTTTCTCCTATTTCTAAGCCCTTCCATTTTAAGATCAGCTCCTCATATCTTTGGTAGATGCAGTGCAGTTTATCCGTGCTGAGAATTTCAGGAAAATCGATCTCCTTTCCGGCTAAAACGGTTCTGAGCGTAGACAAAAGATCAAATTCAGCATTGGCACTCAAATATCCCGGGTGTAACAAGTTGACAATATGTTCGGTCTGCAACGCCTGGACCGGCAGGTTAGCCGGGATCAGATCCACAGGACGTTGTTCCCGTGGTAATTCGAAGTCTCCGATGTCATATCCCTTTGCGATCATTCCGTAAAAAGCCTCTGTAAATCCAAGTGTAGTTTCCACCACATAGTGTGCGATGTCATGCAACTCCAATGCGGGTTGGATGTTTGTCCAGGTCATACTTCCATCGGAGCGTATACAAGTAAGGATACTCGGCTGTTCGATCCCTTTTTTAAACTTTACGATCATATGCTCCGGTAAAAATCGCCTTCGCTATCGATATATTTGAATTAAAAATGCCCATATCCGGTAAAAGCCCCGGATATGAGCATCTGTCAGTACCTTAAACGGCAACCACTAAAGTGTCCGTAAATACTCGGCCAAAGCCCTGGCATCCTCTTCGCTTAAATTTTGATTCAGCATAATGGCGTTGTTGTATTCCTTAAGTAATGCCATGGCAATAGGATCTTCCTTTAGCATGCCATCCGGATTCAATATCATATTCATTACCCACTCCGGGCTCCTTCGGTCATAAACGCCTTTTAAGGCCGGACCGATCATCCGCTGTTCTGCCATGTGGCAGGCCGTACAGATCGCATTGAATTTTTCTTCGCCCTTGGCTGCCATGTCTGTATCTATGGCATCAGCAAAATCTACGGAGGTGACAGGGCCCACCCCTTTATTGGCAAGGTCCACAGGTACGCCTTCTGAGGGTGGCGCCTCCTCCTTTACCTCTTTCTTGGCGCTTTTCATTTCAAAACCACCGTCTTTTTTTTCTTCTTTTTTCTCGCCGCAACTAACAACAAGGGCACCCAGTGCCAGAATGGTAAGTACTTTTTTCATGTTCACCGTATTTAGTTGTACTAATATAAGAAATACAGGGACTTAACTCACCTCCTTTAGAAAATTAATGGCCCTTTTCTCATTATAGTAGAAATTGCCGGACCCGTAAAACCCCACATGACCCCCGTAAGGTGGTATTTCTAAATGAACCTTCTCGTTGCTTCTGGCCTCCGCTATGGGATAACATTCAGGCCCCAGGAAAGAGTCGTTGCCGGCGTTGACAATGAGGCAGTGAACCCTGATATGCGGCAGGAATTGCAAACAACTGCATTTTTGGTAATAGTCCATGGCATCTTCAAACCCATGCGCCCTGCTGGTATAAATGTCATCAAAGTCCTTCAGTGTTTTGATCCTGAAAATGTCGGAGTCCGGGATGAGCCCGGGAAACAGCTTTTGCTTGTCCCGGAGTTTGGCTACCAGGTGTTTTTTAAAGCGTTTTGCATATAGGAAATTCTTTGGTTTAAGAAGTTCTACCAGGGAAGAATAAAGGCTGCAAGGTACGGAAACGGCAACAAGACCTTTGACTTCTTCGGGGATATGGTTGCCTTCTCCCAGATATTTCAGCGCCATATTCCCGCCAAGGCTGAATCCATTGATATAAATCTCCCGGTATTTACGGGTTGTAATAATATGGGTAATCACGGCTTCAAGATCTTCCGTGGCTCCCGAGTGATACGACCTGAAATGCCTGTTGGTCTCCCCGCTGCATCCCCTGAAATTGACAGCACAGGCATCGAACCCTTCCCTGTTAAAGGCCATTGCACTTCCGGTTATATAAGGCCGTTGTCCATTTCCCTCAAGGCCGTGCAGCAGGACGACCACCCTGTCCGTCAACCTCTTTTCTGTCGCATGGTTTCCACGATTAAAAATTGTGTCAACCGAACCTTTGGGGAATCCGGGTTCAGAAACCTTTGAGAAAGACCAGTCGAGATCCATAAAGTCCCCATCCGGGAGTTCCAGTCGTTCCCTTTGCTGGACCAATCCACGGACCCTTCGGATCAACCCGGAATAAATCGTGGACACATGTCCATTTTTGAATATCAGGGATGGTTGGTAGGAGGATGACAGTAGGGGCATCAATACAAAATGTTATCCTGCGCCTGCACCTTTTCGGGAAGTGGATCCTCATTGAGCATATCGCGCAGATCTATTTCAATGGTCCTGCAAAGAGCGGTCATAGGAACGTCATTGATACGCCCTTCAAAGGGATCCTCACTATTGCTTCCTATCTTTTCCATGGTGATAAAGATCCAGGAGATCAGGACGGAAAAAAAGATCATTAATCCCAGATACCACCAGGTATTTACGGGGGTGATCTCCACTAATTCAGACTCAAAAACATTCAGCAAACCAAAGGGGATCAGAACTACAAACATCCAGGTGAACAGGGTACTGAAGTAGGCATATTGCCTGGGGAAGGGGGTATTCTTAATGCGTTCGCACTTCCCCTGGAGATTGTAAAGTTCTTCCAGAACATGGTGAAAAACCTGTTTATCAAACTCTGTAATTTTATCGTCGGCCAATAATTGCCTCAGATGGAGTCCCTGGTTCTTGACCAGTTGGGTGGCCACATTTTTCCTGTTTTCAAGATCGGCAATTTCCCCGGGATCCAGGAGCAATTGCATTCCCTCGCAAGCCGGATTTTTCTCCCCGTGCCTTTCAAATAATCGCTCAACGGCGCGGTTCTCTTTTAGTGAGAAACTGTTGGGCTGCCGCAACTGGATCCGCAAGGCATTGATCCATGCGATATGCCGATAGAGAAGCACTTTTTTGGTTTCGTGAACATCGTCCACAAAACACAGCACATCAGTGCCCCAGGTACGGGAGTAGTTAACTATGCCGCCCCATATTTTACGGGCCTCCCAAAAGCGGTCATAACTCTGACTGTTCTTAAAGCCGATATAAAAGGCAACGGCAATACCGATAACGCTGAGTGGTTGGAAGGGAATGTCGATATGTTGCCATCCGAGGAAGAGATACGCACCAAATACAAATCCACCCCAAAGGGTAAAAATGATTAAATTTTTCCAGGCATACCGCATGATGATGCCCCAACCGATATTTCTTTTTACATACATGGCAATTCAATAATCAATAAACAATGAGTAATAGTTACTTTGGATATATCTCTAATCTTTTAGCCTGCTCTTCGATAGCCGCCTTAAACTCCTCTTTCAATTGCGCTACCAGATCTGCAACAGGAAGCACATTATCAATGGTTGCTACTCCCTGGCCGGCAGACCAGATAGTTTTCCATGCCTTTGCCTCTGTATCCAGTTCCTTTCCAAAATCTATCTTGGTATCCTTCTTCAGATCTTCCTCTGTAATACCGGCAGCCTTCAGGCTCGGCCCTAAAAAATTGGCATGGACCCCTGAGATGGCGGCAGTATAAACCACGTCACTGGCTCCTGCATTAATGATCATGTTTCTGTAGTCCTGCGGAGCCAGGCTTTCCTTGGTATTGATAAAGCGGGTACCGAGATAAGCAAGATCAGCCCCCATCTGTAAGGCAGATGCTATGTCGCGCCCGGTACTTATACACCCCGAAAGGATAATGGTCTTGTCATAGAACTTTTTGATCTCTGCTACCAGGGTCATGGGGTTGATGGTTCCGGCATGTCCTCCGGCACCAGAGGCAACCAGAATGAGGCCGTCCACGCCTGCTTCAGCGGCTTTTTCCCCATGCCTTTTTTTAATAATGTCGTGAAAAACCAATCCTCCGTAACTGTGAATGGCATTGACAACCTGTGAAACAGCCCCCAGGGAAGTGATCACCACGGGTACCTGGTGCCTGATGCATAGTTTCAGATCGGCTTCCAGGCGGGGATTAGAATGGTGAACGATAAGGTTCACCCCAAAAGGTGCCGGCTTTTTGCCCGAAGTCTCTTCAAAATTTTTCAGTTCGGTCTTAATGTGTATCAGCCATTCTTCAAAACCGTCACTACTGCGTTGATTCAGGGCGGGAAAAGTTCCGACGATTCCGTTTTTGCAACATTCAATTACGAGATCAGGACCTGAAATAAGAAACATGGGAGCGGCAATAGCCGGCAATGAAAGGTCATTGATAAAAGGTGCTTTGGTGCTCATGGATTTATTTTCGATCTAAAAATAGGGATTAATTTTATGGGTTAGCTACCCGGATTTTCACAAATAATAGTATTTTTGAAACTATTATGCGCGCATAATAAAAATTTTATAAAAAATGTACATTAAAAAGTTTGAAGTCCGATGGAGCGATGTGGATGCCAACCGGCATTTGGCCAATAGTGCCTACATCGATTTTATGACACACACCAGAATGGCCTTTTTATGGCAACTGGGGATTGATCAAAAAGTGATGGAGCAACAACAGATGGGCCCGGTGGTTTTTTATGAGCATATGTACTATTTTAAGGAAGTCTTCCCGGGAAAGCCCATAAGCGTATCCCTTGAAGTAACGGGACTGAGTGAAGACGGGATGTTTTTTGAGTTCAATCATAATTTTTACGACAGTACCGGTAAAAATGTGGCCCATTGCGAAATGATGGGGGCGTGGATGAGTCTAAAGACCCGGAAGCTGACCGCTTTGCCTGAGGAATTGCTTGAGAAGTGGAACGCTCTGGAAAAACCTGGTGGTTTTCGGATCCTGACGAAGGAGGACACCCGGAAATACGCTAGGAAGCCGAAGGATTTGGTTTAGGTTTTCTGCCGGCCAGGTAAACGCCCAGCAATACCATGGTTGCAGCCAGGATTTTTACAGCAGTAAGACTGTCTTTTCCCATAACTACGGCAAAAAGGATGCCCAGCAGAGGCTGTACATATATAAATGCACTAAGCGTTGAAGCTTTGAGTTGGGTAAGCGCAAAAATATTAAAGAGGTAAGTACAGAAGGTAGTCCCTACCACCACAAACGTTATTTGCCACACGGCTTCAAAGGACATGCTGGACCATTGGATTTCACTCAGCTCACCAAACCCGAAAGGAAGGCATATAAAAATACCTAGGGTGAAAAGCCATTTCATAAAGGTAAAAGGGTGGTATTTTTTTATCAGTGTTTTTGCCACGATCAAATACGATCCGTAGAGTATGGCATTCAGGATAATCAACGCATTACCCACAGGAATGTTGGGTGCATCCTGCCGGATTTCTGCACCAAGCAGCAGCAACCCGAGGGCTCCCAGGAAACCGATAAAAATGCCTCCGATCTTTAGTTTTGAAATCTTTTCACGGATAAGTATGGCAGACAACACGAGGACAATAATGGGAGTTAAGGTGATCAGGACAGCACTGTTAATCGGAGTGGACAGGGACAAACCCTTAAAGAAAGCCAGCATATTGAATCCCATTCCCAGAAAAGCACACAGCAGCATACGCAGGTAATCCTTTCTTTCAATGTGCTCTTTGGGGCCGAAAATGGAAATGCCCCAAAAAAGTATTGCAGCTCCTATGACCCGTAACATGATAAAACCATAAGGCATTACCACATCCGGCATCACACCTTTGGCAATGGTATGGTTTAAACCATAGATAGTAGTTGCCAGAATGGCGGCAAGGATGGCAAGTGTTCTTTTACTCAAGGGTGAATGGCTTGTTTGGCAGATTCCACCACTTTCCTGCTGTTCCCTATAAAGATGGCCCCGTCGATTAAAATGACCGGCCTTTTTAAAAAGGTGTAATGATCGAGGATGAGGTTTTTGTAGTCAGCTTCCACTAATTGCTTTTCGCCCAGATTCCGGGTTTTATACAACATCGCCCTTCTGCTGAAAAGGGTTTCATAATTCCCGGCCAATTGTTTCATCTCTTCCAGTTGCCCGGGGGTAATGGGTTGTGTTTTTATGTCCTGAAGATGAAAATCGGAAAGGGGCGATAGTCCTTTAAGAATGCGCTGGCAGGTAGAACAGGTGCTGAGGTGGTATATTTTTTTCATAATCCCTAGATGAATAATTCAGGTTTATACTGGAAGGGCCGGTAAAAAGGCGCCAAATTTGATCGCTGCAAAGAAACCCAATTTCATTTAATTGTCCTATTTATTAAATGTGGCCAAACATTAATTGCCCAGTGCCCATTTTACAGCTTCCTGTGCGTGTATGGCCGTGGTATTGAATGTTGGGACAGACACATCGCCCGGCGAAATCAGCAAAGGCAACTCCGTACAGCCCAGTATAATTCCCTCGATCCCTTCCTTTTCCAGATCTTTTATGATCTGGAGGATAGCTTGTTTTGAGGTTTCTTTAAATTCTCCCTTGACCAGCTCGTTATAGATGATGTCGTGGAGCACCTGCCTTTCTTCCCTGCCCGGGGTAATCACTTCCAGATGATAGGATTCTTTCAATATTTTTGTATAAAAGTCCCTTTCCATGGTGAACCTCGTACCTAATAGGCCAACCTTCCGAACATTCGCTTTTTTTAAAGCTTCCCCTGTGGCATTGGCAATATGTAAAAAGGGAATCTCAACAGCGGATGTAATTGCAGCGCTGACCAAATGAATGGTATTTGTACAGAGCAGGATCATATCTGCTCCCGCCATTTCCAGTTTCGTCGCATGCAACGCCATTAGGTCTCCTATTTTGCCCCAGTCATTTTCAAAGGTTAATTTTTCGATCTCGTCAAAATCCACGGAGGACATGATGCTTTTGGCCGAATGGGAACCTCCCAATTCGCTTTTCACGCCTTTATTGACATATTCATAATACATTTTTGAGGACTCCCAACTCATGCCCCCGATTAACCCTATTGTTTTCATTTTATCCATTTCTTTAAGTGCACCGGTGATTTACTTTGGCCCCGATGGTTACCGTTTACTGAAAAGACCAAGAGGAACGGGCGTACGGTCTCCTGACCGTGAAAATATAAGAAACTGTGTGCCCTGCTCATCCCGGATATTCGATGCAACTTCCCGCCTGTTCCTGTCATCTTAACTGTGATAAATAATTTTTGTCTGCAATGATTCATCCGGAGCTGCGAAACATCACAATTCCGTTGCCAGGGCCTCTATATAGGCGGAAATGATCGCTTCGTTTCTCTTGTAATAGGTCCACTTGCCATGCCTTGTCGGAATGACCAGTTCCGCATTTTGCATGGATGTCAGGTAGGTAGAAATGGTAGACTGGGATAATCCGGCCTTTTCCTGAATATACCCGACGCATACGCCGTCATTAAAATGATCTATATCTTTGTGCGGGGGAAAGTTTGATTCCGGGTCTTTGAGCCATTTAAGGATACTGACCCTTGTGCTATTTGCCAATACTTTGCTAATTTCAGTGATATTCATGTGGCAAATATACAACATATATATATATCTAGAATAATAGATATGTTAAAATCTTTAATTTGGTATTATTTTGAAAAATCTATTCAGTATCTCCATGCAGAACCGCAAATCCCTCTACTTTATTCTCAGAAACACACCAAGGGACCAATTGCTCAAGGTTCCGGGCGGCCATCGGAACAGCATTTGGTGGAATATTGCCCATGTGGTTGTCATTCAGCAATTATTGGTCTATAAGCGAAGCGGCCAGGATGTGTTGATCGGGGATGAATTCGTTCAAAAATTCGGCAGGGGCACTGTCCCTGACGGGATGGCCACTGAAGAGGAGATCGGACAAATTGCGGCCTGGTTGTTTTCTACGGTAGAACAAACGGAAAAGGACTATGAGAAAAAGCGATTCACGGAGTACCAGGAGTACACCACGTCTAACAAGGTTACCCTGAGTTCGGTAGAGGACGCCCTGGCATTTAACATCTTTCACGAAGGATTGCATTTGGGTGTTATTCTATCCCTTCAAAAGGCGCTGAAGACATCTGATGGCAGCTAAGATTTGATCTTCCCGGAAAGGTATTTTCTTACTTCCTTGTATGGAAGTGTTAACTCCACCGGGCCGTCTGCATAGGAAGCAACTTCGTACTGATTGTAAAGTAGTTTTAAACCTTCTTTGGTAAAACCTATATTTTCCGGCAGGTAAAATGCACCCCGTTCAAACATATACCCGGTGCTGTTTATGGATTCATCCGGGGGTATATTCTCCTGCTTTCGGAATCTGTTTTCGGCAAAACGCCTGAAGCCATTCCGATCATTGAACAGTTCCCATTCCTCCATTTCACTTCCCTTCTTTTTGTTGAAATTTAAAAATTGTGTAGAACCATATCCATGAGCTCCCCCGGTAAATAAGTAAGAATCTACCTTGATCGTGATCATGTGGCGGTCTTCGTAGCTAACTTCGGCCGATATGTTGGCGGCCCAGTCCGGATTTTCATCGAAGTATAATTCCTGCATATTTTTATGGCCATTGCTAAAGGATTGAATAGCGCCATCGATGTCTTTAATTTCAATTTCATCGTCGAAAGTTAGCTGGGAAATAACCTCTTCCCTCAGGGCATTGTTTATCGCGTTGCTTATCCTGTCCTTTCCGGTAGCTTTAGGGATGTCAATGACAATTTCAGGACAGGCGTCACAGGAGACCCCGGTGAATATTTCAGGCTCAAAGGCAAGTTTTCCCCTTTGGGAACAACTGAGAAGCATCAATAGCAGAATGAGGTAGGTACAGAAGATCTTCATAAGAAATTTCAAAATTTGGGGCACAACCACGAACGGGTTCATTGTATTGTCTAAAAGATAACGATACATTTGTGCATATAATTATATGTGATGGACGAAAAAAAGTTACGGTTCAATAGCAGGACCATTCACGGGGGGCAAAAACCGGACAAGGCCTATGGCGCTGTCATGCCACCTATCTATCAAACATCCACCTATGCCCAGACGACCCCGGGAGGACATAAGGGCTATGAATATTCCCGTTCTGCCAACCCTACCAGAACTGCTTTGGAAAATTCCCTCGCAAGCATTGAGAATGGGAATTACGGGCTCGCGTTCGCAAGCGGATTGGCCGCTATGGATGCCGTAATTAAGCTCCTGGAACCTGGTGATGAAGTGGTTTCCACGAATGATCTTTATGGCGGTAGCTATCGACTTTTCCGGCAGGTTTTCGAGAAATACGGCATCCGCTTTCACTTTGTGGGGATGCAGGATATGTCGGCAATAGAAAATCATATCAACAGCAAGACCAGGCTTATCTGGGTGGAGACGCCTACCAACCCCATGATGAATGTAATTGACCTCAAAAAAGTTGCAGGCCTGTCCAAAAAACACAAAACCCTGCTGGCGGTAGACAATACCTTTGCCACACCATATTTACAGCGACCGCTCGACCTGGGCGCAGACATCGTAATGCATTCGGCCACTAAATACCTTGGGGGACATAGCGATGTTGTCCTGGGCGCTTTGGTGACAAAGGATAAAGAATTGGCCGAAAAATTATATTTCATACAAAATGCCAGCGGGGCAGTGTGTGGTCCCATGGACAGTTTTTTGGTTTTGCGCGGGATCAAAACATTGCACGTTCGCATGCAGCGACATTGTGAGAACGGGATGGCAGTGGCCACGTACCTTGCGAAGCATCCCAGGATCGAAAAAGTATATTGGCCGGGTTTTGAGGACCATCCAAACCATTCTGTCGCAAAGGATCAGATGAACGATTATGGCGGAATGCTCTCTTTTGTGCCTAAGGGAGGCAGCTATGATGTTGCCGTAAAAATCGTTGAACGATTGAAGTTGTTTATCCTGGCGGAATCCCTGGGCGGAGTGGAGAGCCTGGCCGGACATCCCGCGAGTATGACACATGCCAGTATTCCAAGGGAAGAACGCGAAAAAAGTGGAGTTGTCGATGCCCTGATCCGTTTAAGTGTGGGGATCGAGGACGTGGAAGATCTGATTGCCGATCTTGACCAGGCCCTGGGATAAGAGTTTTGCCGAATCCGGGTTTATAGCCGGAGATGTTATGGCCCTTGCATTTCTATGTCACATTTCAATGTCGTACCAAAACTTTGGGGAATCAATGGGGTACTTCACCTTCATACATCAAAGAACCCTGGCTTATCAAATTTTTAAAAAAACCGGTGTTAAATTATAATAATACTATAATTTTGCGCATATATTTCAAAATCAATAAAACCAACCATTAAATTACTTTTAGAATGGAAGCAAAGATCAAAGCGTTTATGGATGAGGTAAGGGGCAGAAACGGCCACGAACCGGAATTTATCCAGGCAGTTCAGGAGGTTGCCGAAACGGTTATTCCCTACATTGCTAAAAATGAAATATACAATGGCAAGAATATCCTGTTGAGGATGGTAGAACCGGAACGCCTGATCTCTTTTCGCGTGGCATGGATAGATGATGATGGGGAAGTTCACGTCAACCGGGGGTATCGCATTCAGATGAACTCGGCCATAGGTCCGTACAAGGGAGGTTTACGATTTCACCCCTCGGTAAACGCGAGCATTTTGAAATTTCTCGCCTTTGAACAGGTTTTCAAGAACAGCTTAACGACCCTTCCCATGGGGGGTGGCAAAGGGGGTTCCGATTTTGATCCCAAAGGTAAATCGGATGATGAGGTGATGCGTTTTTGCCATGCATTTATGACCGAGTTGTGCCGGCATATCGGGCCCAATACGGACGTTCCTGCCGGGGACATCGGGGTTGGTGCCAGGGAAATTGGTTTTCTTTTCGGGATGTATAAAAAGATCAGAAATGAATTCACAGGGGTACTTACCGGGAAGGGCCTTTCCTGGGGAGGCTCTAAAATCCGACCCGAAGCCACGGGGTACGGCACTGTTTATTTTGCCGAGAATATGTTAAAGACCCGGGGGGAAAGTATTGCTGGTAAAAGTGTGGTTATTTCCGGATCGGGAAATGTGGCACAATTCGCGGCGGAAAAAGTGGTACAATTGGGGGGTAAAGTACTAACCCTTTCAGATTCTTCCGGTTATATCCACGATGCAGATGGCATTGCAGGTAAAAAGCTGGAATTTGTTATGGATCTAAAAAACAATAGAAGAGGCCGGATTTCAGAATATATCAGCCAATATAATTCCGCTTCTTTCCATGAAGGAAAAACCCCGTGGGAAGTGAAGTGCGACATTGCGCTGCCCTGCGCCACTCAAAACGAATTGGACGGAAAAAGCGCCAAAGCCCTTATTGATAATACATGTATTTGTGTGGCTGAGGGGGCCAATATGCCTTGCACACCGGAGGCTATCCACGGGTTTCACAATGCCAGAATATTATTTGCGCCTGGTAAGGCTTCCAATGCCGGCGGGGTGGCAACATCCGGGCTGGAAATGTCCCAGAATTCTTTACGGATTAGCTGGACCCGCGAAGAAGTGGACGATCGACTGAAGGGAATTATGGAAGATATCCATGATTCCTGTATCGAATATGGCAAGGAAGAGGACGGGTATTGTAACTATGTTAAGGGAGCCAACATCGCAGGCTTTGTTAAGGTGGCAGATGCAATGCTCGCACAGGGGGTTATTTAATCGTATGCCACGGGCATCAGACATTATCTGAAAGTGACCTGAGCTGACGATCCGATCATATACCTGGAGGCGGTTTTATGAATACTGAAGGCCGGACGATCGCCTTTGGTGTCAGCGCCGTCCGCTGTCTTCCATCCCTTGCATCCTGCATCAAACTACTATCTTTACAGCATCCTATTTACCAATTATGCAAACGACTACGAGGGCCATAGTCCTTTCATCTTTAAAATATGGTGATACCAGCCTGATCGTCAGGGCATTTACCGAATCTGATGGCTTAAAATCCTATCTGTTGAAAGGGATATTGACATCAAAAAAAGGAAAGCTAAAAGCTGCTTATTTCCAGCCCATGACCCAGCTGGAGCTGGTGGCCATTCATCGGAATAAAGGAACCCTGGAAAGCATCAAAGAGGCCAGGATTAGTTATCCGTACACGAACCTGCACAATACAATTTCAAAAAACGCCATCACCCTTTTTTTGGCTGAGATGATCGGCAACAGTATTCATGAGGAGGAGCAAAATATGGCCCTTTTCAATTTTCTTTGCGCCGCATTCCAGTGGCTTGATGCTCATGACAATATTGCCAACTTTCATTTGTTTTTTCTGCTTGAACTGACAAAATACCTCGGCATTTATCCCGACACCTCGTCGCGGGATGCTGCATGGTTTGATCTTGCTGAGGGAGCATTCGTGTATACCCAACCCCTTAACCCAAACATATCCGGAAAGAAATTAGTACACTTTAATGCCTTTTTAGGCATAAATTTTGATGCAGTTCATACGATCAGACTGGGAAAAAGCGACCGACAGGAACTGCTGCAAAAGCTTGTGCTGTATTTTGAATTGCATTTGCACGGTTTCAGAAAACCCAGATCACTTGCCATTTTAAATGACGTTTTCAACTAGTATGTACAGGATTTGGGTTATCGTTATTCTTTTACATTTTCAGGGCATTTCTGCACAGGAGATCACGGTGATGGACTTTGAAACCGGCGAACCGGTTGGCAACGTGGTGATCTATAATTTAGACAGGTCGAAGACCGTCTTGTCCGATTTCGACGGCAAATGCGACCTTACCATATTTGAACGGAACGAACGCATCGTATTCAGACATATCACTTATGAATCCCTGAAATCCTATAAGTCGCAACTGCTGAGAAGAGGACCCAGTGTCTATTTAACGATGAGACCTGAGCAATTGGACGAGGTGGTCATGTCGATTTCAAAGTGGGAACAACAAAAAAAGGATATCCCCCAAAAAATTGTGACCATCAATGCAAGAGATATTGCCTTTACCACCCCCCAAACTTCTGCAGACCTGTTGCAACACAGTGGAAAAATTTTTGTACAGAAAAGTCAATTAGGTGGAGGAAGCCCTATGATCAGGGGGTTTGCCACCAACAGGCTGGTATTATCCGTCGATGGAGTGCGGATGAATAATGCCATCTTCAGGGGCGGAAATTTACAGAATGTAATTTCCATCGATCCCTTCAACATCAGTAATACGGAGGTTGTTTTTGGCCCGGGTTCGGTAATTTACGGAAGCGATGCCATTGGCGGGGTGATGAACTTCTTTACGCTTGAACCGCATTTTTCCGGTAGGGACAGCCTCCACGTTTCCGGAAAAGCCAATTACCGCTTTGCTTCTTCAAACAATGAACATACAGGGCATTTTAAATTTAACTACGGAAGAAAAAAATGGGCTTTTCTTACAAGTATCACTTATAATAGCTTTGATGATTTGAAAATGGGAAGCAATGGCCCCGATGCCTATCTGAGGGGTTCCTATGTAACCAGGGAAAACAACACCGACATCCTGAAATTGAACAACCGGCCCAGGAATCAATTACCTACAGGTTATGACCAATTGCATCTAATGCAAAAAATGAGTCACCGGCCAAACAGTAACTGGCATTATGACCTCGGCCTTTTTTATTCGGAAACTTCAGATTTTTCAAGATATGACCGTCTTATAAGGCCTGATGGTACAGGAGATGGACTCCGTTCCGCCGAGTGGTATTACGGCCCTCAAAAATGGTTTATGGGAAATTTTCAGCTGACCAAAACAGGAAAGAGTAAATTTTATGATGGTTTGAAGATTACAACGGCCTACCAATATTTTGAAGAAAGTAGAAATGATCGTGATTTTCAGGATCCGGGCCTGTACACAACCATTGAAAATGTTGATGCGCTGTCTGCAAATCTGGATTTTGAAAACAAAAAAATAGGAGACCTGAGGTTGTACTACGGGACTGAATATATTTTCAATAAGGTGAGATCTTCAGGAAGCCAGAAGAACATTGACACAGGAATATTGGCAAGGGCACCCTCAAGATATCCCGATGGGGCCATCTGGCAGACCTTCGCAGGGTACATCAGTGCGGAATATAAGGCAAAACCAAATCTTGCCCTGCTTTCAGGAATCCGGTATAGTCATGTTTGGATTGATGCGGTATTCGACACGACTTTTTATCCCTTTCCTATTGAAGTGGCCCATTTAAATAATGGAGCCCTGACAGGGAGTCTGGGGCTCAGTTGGTTTCCCAGGGCAGATCTTCAGGTCACTGTAAATGGTTCCACGGGATTCAGGGCTCCGAATATAGATGATATTGGTAAAGTATTCGATTCGGAACCCGGGTCAGTGGTGGTTCCCAACCCCAATCTGGAACCGGAATATGCCTACAATGCTGAAATGGGGATCCGGAAAAATATAAAGGATAAAGTGGTCCTTAAAGGAGCCGCGTTTTATACCTATCTGGTGGACGCTTTGGTGAGGCGGGATTACTTATTTAATGGAGAAAGTCAGATTCTGTACAACGGGGAACTGAGTGATGTACAGGCCATTCAGAATGCCGCCAGGGCCTATGTATATGGGTTTGAGTTAGGGGCAGAGGCCCTTCTTTCAGAGCATTTTTCGATCGCAAGCAATGTTACCTTCACAGAGGGAATCGAAGAAGATAGTGACGGTTTGGAAACCCCGGCGAGGCATGCTGCACCCACCTTCGGAGATCTTCACCTGAAATGGACCAGCCAAAAATTAAAGGCCGATTTATTTTTGAATTTCAACGGAGAGATTCCATTTGAAGATCTGTCGCTGTCCGAAAGAAGTAAGGAATATATCTATGCAAGCGATGCTGGGGGAAATCCGCATTCACCTTCATGGTACACCTTAAATTTTCGCTCCCAATATCAGATCAGTAATGCGCTTAAGGCATCCTTCAGCCTGGAGAATATAACCAATCAAAGATACCGTCCGTATTCTTCCGGGATTACCGCTGCCGGGACCAATCTGGTGCTTGGCCTAGGATATGCTTTTTAGAATGTTTTTAGATTAAAAAAACCCTGATCCTCAGCATTGATAATCAGGGCTCCTGTTCAGGCTTTTTGGTAACTTAAGCTACCCAATGGTTATTACGCATCGTCAGTAGCGTCTTCAACCGCATCCCCTGCATCTTCAGCCGATTTTTCTATGGCATCCCCGGCATCCTCAACCGCTTCCTCAACTTCCTCGGCGGCCTCTTCCATTTTATCTCCTACTTCCTCCATTGCATCTTCGGCCTTGCTGGCTTCGTCCTGGCATCCTTCACAGGATACAAATGAAAGACTGAGAACCAGCATAAGAATAGTACCTAAAATTACTTTTTTCATTTTTCTAATTGTTTAGTGTTTAATGAATAGTCTCGATTAATATACGTAATGAAATCCCGTTTGGATGTATCGGGCAGCGGATAAAGAGTAAAGGTCCCTGCAGGACGGCAACTTAATTTGGGGTCTGTGAAAAGCACTCCTTTCATTGGCAAACAGAAGTTCTGGCACAGGGAATGACCGGGCGTACCCTTGCCGGATAACTGACAGCGATCTTTGGATACTAAAAGCCCATGACCGGGGGCTTTTTTGTATTGCCTTAAATCGATTTTTGTTCAAAATTGCTTAGTTTTGCGGACTTAAATTAGTGCACCTATCAGTGTTGTTATGAAGTTTGCAGAATACAGTGGCCTTAATTTACCGGAAGTTGCGGACAATATCCTGAGATTCTGGAAAGAAGACCAAATTTTCGCGAAAAGTGTCTCCAGCCGTAAAGGTGCGGAGCGCTACGTATTCTATGAGGGCCCTCCTTCGGCCAATGGTTTACCCGGGATCCATCATGTCATGGCCAGGACCATTAAAGATATTTTTCCCCGCTATAAGACAATGAAGGGATTTCAGGTGAAGCGGAAAGCCGGTTGGGATACCCACGGATTACCCGTAGAACTGGGTGTTGAGAAGGAATTGGGGATTACAAAAGAGGACATAGGCACGAAAATATCGATTGAAGAATACAATGCAGCCTGCAAGAAGGCAGTGATGCGGTATACCGATGTCTGGGGCAGTATGACCGAAAAGGTGGGATACTGGGTAGACATGGACGATCCGTATATCACTTATAAGGCCAAATACATGGAATCTGTATGGTGGCTGTTGAAGCAGATCTATGATAAAGGGCTCATTTACAAAGGATATACAATTCAACCCTACTCGCCAAAAGCCGGCACGGGCCTTAGTTCCCATGAATTGAATCAGCCCGGGACCTACCAGGATGTTACAGATACCACTGTGGTGGCCCAATTTAAAACAGTGAAAAATACGCTGCCCGAACCCCTGAAAGGTATTGAGGGTGACATCTACTTCCTTGCCTGGACAACGACCCCGTGGACACTGCCGTCGAATACGGCCTTAAGTGTTGGACCCAAAATTACCTATGCAGTGGTGAAAACATTTAACCAATATACATTTGAGCCCATTCACGTACTATTGGCCAAAAGCCTCGTTGGTAAACAATTCGACGGAAAGTTTCAGGAAGCAGAAAGCGATGCAGATCTGACAAACTTTAAAAAGGAGGACAAACTAATACCATATAAGGTCATTTCAGAAATTAAGGGAAAAGACCTGGTCGGTATCCGATACGCACAGCTATTAGATTATACCCTGCCCTACCAGAATCCCGAAAATGCCTTCAGGGTAATTTCCGGGGATTTTGTCACTACGGAAGAGGGCACGGGAATTGTTCATACGGCCCCTACGTTTGGGGCGGATGACATGCAGGTGGCACAAAAAGCAGATCCGCCCGTGCCGCCTATGCTGGTATTAGATGAACAGGGCAATCCTGTACCCCTTGTGGACCTGCAGGGGAGGTTCAGACCCGAGATGGGGGAATTGGCCGGGAAATACGTAAAGAATGAATACTATGACGACGGCAAGGCGACGGAAAGATCCGTTGACGTGCAGATCGCCATCAGGCTGAAACAAGAGAACAAGGCATTCAGGGTGGAAAAGTACGTGCACAGTTATCCCAATTGCTGGCGTACGGATAAACCTATATTGTATTACCCCCTGGATTCCTGGTTTATCAGGATTACGGCTGTCAAAGATCGCATGTTCAGCCTTAATCAGACAATTAACTGGAAACCAAAAACCACCGGGGACGGCAGATTCGGGAACTGGCTGGCAAATGCCAATGACTGGAACCTTTCACGGTCGCGTTTTTGGGGCACGCCCTTACCCATATGGAGAACGGAGGACGGCAAAGAAGAGATCATTATCGGATCAATTGCGCAACTTAAGGAGGAAATGCTCAGGGCGAAGGATGCAGGTGTCC
>DATGCB010000030.1:0-8078 GCA_035312365.1 Eudoraea sp.
GATTTGCTGCAAAAAGGGGAGCGACGCCTGCAGGAATCAGTGGCTACATTCAGCACAAAGACCGTGGTTCTGGAGGATGCCCTGGAACGCTTTATCATCAATATAAATTCGCCGGCAGATCTTAAACGCCTGCAGGGGGATCTGTAAACAGCCTCCCCCTCAATGGAAGTGAGGATGACAGGCAGGCGTGCAATAACACAGAAGGAGAAACAGCCTAAACCGCAAATCAATGAAAATAAGGATAAAGGGAAATTCGGTCCGTTACCGACTTACGAAACCTGAAGTTGAAAAATTTTGCAAAACAGGATATATTGAAGAGCAGACCCCGTTCGGGAACCAGACATTGACGTATGCACTCAAGGCAAAGGAGGACATAGTGCAATTGGAAGCAGATTTTAAGGACGAAACCATTACAATGTTCCTGCCAGCCCGGGAGCAGGAGATTTGGGACCGCAGTGATAGGGTCGGATACCAGAATACCGTTTCTGTGGGGCAGGGGAAGGAGCTCTTTCTGCTGTTGGAAAAAGATTTTGTTTGTTTGGATGAAACGATTGAGGACCAGTCTGACAATTATCCGAATCCGAACATGCCCTGACGGAAAAATATGCAAACCTTTGCATAAAGTTCCAAGCGTCTTCGTTGCCAGAAGCCTTATTTTTAGAAGGAATTTAGAAGAATCGATTCGTATTCCACCGAGGTATGGATTTCCTGAAAAAGCTGAGATATTTTACCCTTTTGGCGGCCTGGGCCTTTGTGTCTTCCTGTGCTTCAAAAAATGATTTGCCTGCGGATGGGATTCAAATGGCCATCATCTCCGATGTACACCTGCAGGATGTTTACGGCAAACTTGAGGATAGTGATTATCGTGGGATACAGAATCCTAAAACAGGGGAATACGTCCTTATCAGAACCATGGGAAGCCAACTGCGCTCTACCCGGGTCTTTAACGAAAATTATTTTGCATTTCTGGCTGCCCTGGACGACGCGGTCAAAAGAGGGGTAAAATATGTACTCATTCCGGGGGATTTCTCAGATGACGGACAGGCAGTTCATATCCGCGGCCTGAGGGCAATTTTGAACGAATACAGCAGAAAACACGGAATATCTTTTTATTTAATTACCGGGAATCACGATGTAGTACAGCCATTTATCCAACAGGATGGCAAAACGGACTTTTTAGGAGGGGAAGGAAAGCAACAACCCATAGTGTCTAACTTACACCGGTATGCCCCTAATCCGGAAATGGAACATCCGGCGGTTGTGACCAAGGATATGCAAAATCTGGGATACACAGAAATCACGCGCTTGTTGGGCAATTTCGGGTTTTTTCCAAAAAGTGGCGATATCTATTGGGAATCCCCGTTTTCCAATTATTCCTACGAGGACTATCATTTTGAAAACGCCAGAGAATTGGCCTCCCTGGAGCATAGAAGTTATTTTTTTCCATCCAATGATATCCCCCTGCCGGATGTGAGCTATCTGGTGGAACCCATCCCCGGGCTTTGGCTACTCGCCATTGACGCCAACACCTATCTTAAAAGAGAGTTGGGTGCTAATGCCCATGGAGTAACCCATGACTACCCCAATACCGGCATCGGGCATGATAATCTCCTTGGAAACAAAAAATACCTGGTGTACTGGGTACAAAAAGTTGTTAAAGAAGCTGAACAACGGGGAAAAATACTGATATCATACAGCCACTTTCCCATGGTGGATTTTAATAATGGGGCCTCCCGGCAAATAAGAAATTTGCTGGTGGGCAGTCAAATGCAATTGAAACGGAATCCCAATCAAAAAATATCCGAAATATTGGCCGATTCAGGCCTCAAATTACACTTTGGCGGCCATATGCATATGAATGATACCGGGGTATGGACTACGGAAACAGGGAATACCCTGGTGAATATCCAGGTACCCTCTTTGGCTGCTTACAGGCCCGCATACAAACTACTTAGCATTAAGCAGGAAGGTATCGTGGAGGTGACAACCGTTTCAATCGATTCCGTTCCACGTTTCAATGAGTTTTTCGACCTCTACGAACTGGAACACCAATACCTAGAGCGCAACGGCGGTCGGGACATCTGGGATAAAAATATTTTAGGATCGAAAAGCTATCATGAATTCATCACCTGGCATTTAAGGGAACTTGTGCGATTGCGGTTTTTACCTGCGGAATGGCCCTCTGGCTTTGCGAACTTCCTATCAGGCATTTCCGGTGAGGAATTATTGTTGTTAGCCACCTCGGACGGATCGGACTCCTTTGTGAATTTATTGGAAATTATCAGAGAAGATGTCGGTAAAACATCACCTCTAAGGACCGCAGCGCGCAAGAGCATCGAAGCTGCAAATTTAAGCTTTGACCATTTTGGCGATTGGTCGGGATCTGACCTGATCTTCGACCTTTACCGGCTCAGAAGTGCGGATCAGCTTGCCTTCGGGGATATTGGGGCCGAACGGTTGAATCAATACCGATTCCTTGCGGAATCATTCTTAAAACAAGGGAAGAACGGAACAAATACAGGCGAAATAAAAGACAACATGCTTGAACTTATGCTACTAATACAAAAATTTATGGATGGGGACCCCGCTGATCATTTTCAAATAGATCTGAATACGATGACGGTGACACCCATTATAGACCCTACTACCGATTAAACCCAAAACAAAAACAATGAGAACCCACCGGATTACCCTAAGCCTGGCACTTCTGATTTTTATGCCGATGCACTACCTTGCGGCCCAGGAAAAAATGGCCGTCGATTATGTAAATCCCCTGATAGGCACCTCAGCCACAGGCTTCAGTGAAGGCAAAGACGGTGGGGGAACCATGCCTTGTGTGGGACCTCCCTTTGCCATGACCAATTTTGTGGCTCAAACGCGTGAGAACAGAATTAGTGAAATGCCCTATGTCTATGAGGATACGACCATAAAGGGGTTTATGGCGACACACCAGCCAACGGTATGGATGGGCGATTACGGCTATGTCAGTATGATGCCGCAAATTGGTGAATTGAAATTACTTCCCACGGACCGCGCACTCCCCTTTTCACGCAAAAAGGAGATTTCGAGGCCCTATTATTATTCCGTTACCATGGAAGACGACCGTAAGGAGATTAAAGGAGAAATTGCCGCTTCATCCCGTTGCGGGATGTTTCGTTTCACTTTTCCAAAGGCTGAAAATTCTCACCTGATCATTCAGGGCACCAACATCATGGAGAACAAGAAAGATTTTCAGGGCTACCTGAACATCGATGATGTAAAAAGGGAGATCACAGGCTATAACCCTGAGCGAATGTCTTCACATCTCGGGCCCGGACTCGCCAACTTCAAGGGCTATTTTATAATACAGTTCGACAGGCCATTCAAAGCGTTCGGCACATGGAATTCCTTTCGTACCGAGCCCGATATCACAAGGTCGGGAAAAGAGCAATACGGCGCCCGAATGGGAGGCTATGTCAGTTTTAAAACGATAAAGGATGACGAGGTCAAAGTAAAGATCGCCACTTCCTTTATCAGTATTGAGCAGGCACGTAAAAACCTGTCCCTGGAGATTCCCGATTGGGATTTCGAAAAACTGGTAAATATTACCCGTGAGGTGTGGCAGGAGCATCTCAGCCGGATCCAGGTGAGCGGCGCTTCCGAGGAGCAAAAAAGCATCTTCTACACTGCTTTGTTTCACTCGATGCTTTTCCCCCGTGAATTCTCAGAATACGGCCGTTATTACAGTCCGTTTGATGATAAAATCCATGAGGGGGTATCCTACAACGACTATTCCCTCTGGGATACTTTCAGGGCATTGCATCCATTGCTCCATTTTACGAATCCGGAAAGGGTCAGTCCCATGGTACAATCCCTGTTACAGATGTACAAAGAAGGGGGCTGGTTGCCAAAATGGCCAAATCCCACCTATACCAATATCATGGTAGGCACCCATGCAGATGCGGTAATTGCAGATGCCTATGTGAAGGGGTTTCGGGATTATGATATAGCCCTGGCCTACGAGGCCGTTCGCAAAAATGCCTTTCAACCTCCCAACAGGGATACTGAAAAGCATTGGGGGGATCGGGATGAGGGAGTGTTATATGAAGCACGGGGGGGACTTACCTATTACCATTCCCTCGGGTATGTGCCTGCAGACAGGACCCGCGAATCCGTTACCCGAACGATTGAGTTTGGTATTGATGACTTTTCCATTGCGCAGATGGCAAAGGATCTGGGAAAAAGCGAAGACTATGAGCGGTTGATGGCCTGGAGTAATAATTATAAGAACCTTTACAATCCAAAGACCGGTTTTTTAAATGCGCGGCAATTCAACGGCGACTGGCACGGCAATGCCCAGGAAGGTTTTACCGAAGGAGGAAAATGGACCTACCTGTTCGGCGCTGTGCACGACATCGAGGGGATGATGGAACTTTATGGGGGAAAGGAGGAATTTGCACGAAAATTGAACGAAAACTTCGATGGGGGCCACTACAGGCATGATAATGAACCGGGGCATCACTATGCCTATTTGTTTAACTATGCCGGACAACCATGGAAAACCCAGGAACTCATTCGCAGGCATACCTCGGCGGAAAATTTCAGGAATCTGCCAATAGGCATCAACGGGAACGATGACTGCGGACAAATGTCGGCCTGGTATGTATTCGGGGCTATGGGTTTTTATCCGGTAACACCGGCCACTGAGATTTTTGCCATAGGAGCTCCGCAGTTTCCTGAGCTCACCATGAGATTGACCAGGGATGGTATCCCCGGATTTTTTAAAATCATTGCCAGGAATCTGTCTGAGGAAAATATGTACATTCAATCCGCGACATTGGATGGTATCCGTATTAAAACACCATTTATAACGTATAGCCAGATCCTGAACGGCACAACCCTGGTTTTTGAAATGGGGAAAGAGCCCAATTTAAGTGCTTTTAGTTCCGAAAAGTGATCGGGCTGCGGATGGCAAACCATGGCTGCAAGGATCTCATGAGGGCAGCAGTTCCTGATACATAGGGAAAAGATTCTAAAAAAGTGGGAGAATATATGAAAGTATCTATATTGAAATTAAAATTCTGAATCATGAAAAAAAAGGTATTGATCGCACTATTCCAGGTGATTCTGTTTTCGTCTCTCTGCGTTGGCCAAAATAATGAAGCTATCAACGCCATGTCGTTTAATATTCGATACGATAATCCTGAGGATGGTAAACAGAATTGGCATCAGCGAAAAGAAAATGTAGTACGGATGATCCAATTTTACGACCTGGATATCATTGGCCTGCAGGAAGTCCTGGTACATCAGTTGAATTACCTGAAAAAGCATTTGGGGCAATACAATACGGTTGGCGTTGGCAGGGAGGACGGAAAGGAAAAAGGAGAGTTTTCCCCGGTCCTTTATCGCAAGGACAGGTTTGAGCCGTTAAAAAGGGGCACCTTCTGGTTAAGTGAAACACCGGAAAAAGTTAGTAAAGGCTGGGATGCGGCCCTGGAAAGAATTGTTACCTGGGTGATCTTAAAGGACCGGGTAAACGGAAAGGAGTTTTTGGTGATGAATACCCATTTTGATCACATGGGAGATCAGGCCCGACTCGAAAGCGCAATTTTGTTAAAACATAAATCAAATGAACTGGCGGAAGGTTTGCCTCTGATCCTAACCGGAGATTTTAATCTTGTCCCGGAATCGAAAGCCATCAAAATCCTGACAGCGCCGGATGGAAACAACACATTAGTCAACTCCAGCCATGTAGCCACGTTTAGCTATGGCCCGGACTGGACCACTTGCGGCTTTGACAACAGGCCGTTTGAAGATCGTAAGGTCATAGATTATATATTCTTAAAGCATATTAAAAAAGTGAACAGGTACGCGGTTTTGGCCGAAATGTTAAATGATATTTACCTATCCGATCATTGCCCTGTGTTTGCACAGATTGAATTATGATCCATTTACCAGCCATTGTCTGAAAATTAATGGCGATTGTTGAGCAGGTATCGACCCAAGGTATCCATATCAGAAAATACCCTGGCACCTTCGTTGGCAAAAATGTCCCTGTTTTTTTCATTTGCAAAGCCGAAAACCTCAAAGCCTCCCGTTCTGGCTGCTATTATACCTGCAAGGCTGTCTTCTATCACAACACACTCCCCTGCCTCAAATCCCATTTGTTCGGCCGCATGTAAAAAAATGTCCGGCTCTGGTTTCCAACTTCCAATATCATAGGAGCTAAATATATTCCCTTCAAATTTGCGGATCAGATCCGTCGTGGTCAAATTGAGCCTGATCTTGTCTACCGGGCCACTCGAAGCAACACAATAAGGGATGGTTATCTTTTCCAGCAGAGAATGGATCCCATCAATAGGTTGCAAATCGGTCCTGAAGGCTTCAAAAGTCCTTTTCCGAAAGGTCTGTTCAAACCCGTCGGGTATTTTCCTGTTTATCCTGCTTTCAATGAACGCTAAACAACTTCCCAACGACTTTCCGGCAAAAAAATCAACGGCACCTTCCATTTCAATATTAGCTCCGATCGAATTCGCCATATTCACCAGGATTGTGGTTGATATTGCTTCACTGTCAACCAGTACCCCGTCACAATCAAAAATTATACACTTGTATTCCATCCAACAATAATATCCGATCTCAACTATGGTATCCTTTGCTTTGTCCCTGTCGGCGTCTCCGGCTTTTTAAATCTTCAGGCATTTTATCCCATATTTTCATGTTGATAAAGTTCTGTATCCATATTAAATAGGCACGGGCAGCCTGTTCCGGGAGAAATGTCCGAATCGGTATTAACGGATCTCTGCGATTTTTACGGGCCTGTTTTCTTTAAGGGATTTTATGGCGGCGAGTCCTATTTTCAAGGACTGCAGTCCGTCATTTCCATCGACGGGCATCACGGTTCCATTTTTAAGGCCGGAAATAAAGTCCGCCATTTCGGTCTTGTAGGCTTCCTGATATCGTTCCAGGAAAAAGTGCAGGGGCAGTGCGGCATGGATTCCCTGGTCGTTATACAATTTATGCGAATCATGGAAATTGTTGTTCGACTGTACCATCCCTTTAGAACCGAAGACTTCCACACGCTGGTCATAACCATAGGAAGCTTTCCTGCTATTGTCAATAATCGCCATCGTACCATCGGAATAGGTAAGGGTCACTACAGCGGTATCGATATCCCCGGCTGCCCCAATGGCCGGATCGACCAAGACAGCCCCTTTGGCATATACTTCTTCAACTTCTTTGTCCACGACGAACCGCGCCATGTCGAAATCATGGATGGTCATATCCAAAAAGAGCCCTCCTGATTTTTCAATATAGCTTACCGGGGGAGCGTCGGGATCCCTGCTCGTTATCTTCACCAGATGGGGCTGGCCAACGGCATCTTTTTTAACGAGCTCACGCACCTTCCTGAATTCTTTGTCGAACCTCCTGTTAAACCCCAGCATAAGTTTTACATCGGCCTGCTCTACCACCTTCAAAACTTCCAGGACCCTGATCAGGGAGAGATCCAGCGGTTTTTCGCAGAAAATATGTTTCCCCGCCCTTGCCGCAACTTCCACATAGTCCGCATGCGTATCCGTCGGCGAACAGATCAGGACGGCATCAATTGATGCCCCCGCGACCATTTCCTCAAAGGTTTCTGTGGTATGTGGGACGCCTTTTTCCCTGGCATACTGCAAACAATCCCTGTCCGGGTCAGTTGCCGCCACCACCTGTACTTCGGCTATTTGAAGCAGATTGTCCAGATGTATTTTTCCAATTCTTCCCAATCCGGCGATGGCTAGTTTTAGTTTTGTCATTTTTTAAGAATTTATTACAATCCCAATGTTCTTATATAATCCCTATTGGCCTGCGCGCATTTTTTTGGTTCTCCCATGCCCGGCAGTATATCCTGTTCTACCACAATCCAATGGTTGTAACCAATATCTTTCAAAATATTTACCACTTCCTTAAAGTCTACGGCACCCTTGCCAAGTTCGCAGAATACCCCCCTTTTTATAGCATCGAAATAATCCCCATCGGCCTCCCGGGAAAGCCGGGCTGCCACCGGATCAAAATCCTTGAAGTGGACATGCCATATTCTGTTTGAATGCCTTTTC
>DATGCB010000031.1:0-4629 GCA_035312365.1 Eudoraea sp.
TTAAAGGGATGGCGGCATATTGTACAGGGAGAAGCGGATCACAATTTCCTAATGCGTCCCGATTTTTTAAGGGGCATCGCTTTATTAGGGCAATATGAATACACTTATGATATCCTGATTTTTCCACATCAATTGGGGTCGACGCTTGAATTTGTAAAGCAATTCCCTCACCAGAAATTCGTGATTGATCATCTCGCCAAACCTTATATCAAAGATGGTTTTTTTGAAGGTTGGGCCGTTCTTATGCGTGAAATTGCAAAGCACCACAATGTATATTGTAAGTTATCAGGCATGGTAACAGAAGCGGACTATGACTCCTGGCAGCCGTCACAGATTGTCCCCTATATGGATCTTGTTCTGAATGTCTTTGGCCCGGAGCGTTTAATGTATGGTTCTGACTGGCCTGTCTGCCTGGTGGCAGGCTCCTATGGCCAGGTAAAGACATTGGTAACCAATTTTATTGCCACCCTGAGCACGGCTGAACAAAATGCCGTCATGGGTGGAAATGCCAGGGCATTTTATAATCTCAATTAAAAGGACATGGAGTTAGGCCTCAAGGGAAAAGTAATTATACTAAGCGGAGCTGCAGGGAAGGAAGGAAGTATTGGGGAAACCATACTCAGGCATTTAGCAGAAGAAGGTGCCATCCCTGCCGTTATCGACATAAGTGACAGGGGAGCTGCCTATGTGGAAAAGATCCGGAAAATGGGAGTTGACGCAATCTTTTGTCAGGCAGACGTTACCGATCCCGGGCAGATTGCGGATGCTGTGGCCACTATTGCAAAAAAATACGGAAGAATAGACGTGGTCCTTAACAATGTTGGGGTGAACGATGGGGTTGGATTAGATGCTTCCTACGAGGAATTTATGCATTCGCTAAAACTGAATATGGTGAGTTATTTCCTGGTGGTAAAACACGCGTTGCCCTGGCTGAAAAAATCGAAGGGGAACATACTGAACATTGGGTCCAAAGTGGCTCTTACAGGTCAGGGGCAGACTTCCGGTTATGCCGCAGCCAAAGGGGGGGTCTTGGCCCTGACCCGGGAATGGGCCGTAGATCTCGTCCCTTACAGGATCCGATCCAATGCCATTATTATAGCCGAATGCTGGACCCCTTCCTACGATACCTGGATAAAAACACTGGATAAGGGAGGTAAGAAGTTAAAGGCTATTCTAAAAAAGATCCCCCTGGAAAACCGCATGACTACGCCCGATGAGATTGCTGATGTATGCCTGTTTACCATTTCAGGGAGGTCATCACATACCACCGGGCAATTTATTTTTGTGGATGGGGGGTATGTACATCTGGACAGGGCCTTGTTAACAGAAGTCAGTAAATAAATCAACCGTATAGATCCCCCCATGGAAAGCAGTTCAAATCCGCCGGTAGTTTCCAAAGAAATTTTACTCCCATTTGTTTTAATCACTTCTCTCTTTGCCCTCTGGGGATTTGCCAACGATATTACCAATCCCATGGTTTCTGCCTTTAAAAAGATCCTGGAATTAAATAATACCCAGGCATCCTGGGTGCAAATGGCCTTTTATGGCGGCTATTTTACCATGGCCTTCCCGGCTGCCATATTCATCAAAAAATATACCTATAAAAAAGGGATCATATTTGGCCTCATCTTGTATGCCGTTGGTGCTTTGCTATTTTATCCGGCTGCTGCCTATGAGGAATTCGGCTTTTTCCTGGCTGCCCTGTACATCCTTACCTTTGGCCTTGCCTTTTTAGAAACCACCGCGAACCCCTTTATTTTGGCTATGGGACATGAAAAGACAGCTACACGGCGCTTAAATCTGGCCCAGGCATTTAATCCCATGGGCGCACTTACCGGCTTATTCATTGCTCAAACCTTTATTTTGGGTTCGTTACAATCCGATGACCTGGATGCACGGGGAAACCTGATCTATGACACACTTTCCGAAGCGGCTAAAGTTCCGATCAGGACCTCAGATCTGATGGTGGTCCGCAATCCCTATGTGATCCTTGGCCTGTTTGTGTTGTTCATGCTTGTGCTAATCGTACTGGTAAAAATGCCCGAAAAGAAAGAAGAAGATGGAGGCTCTATCGGAAGTGCGGTGAAGCGATTATTCAGGAGTAAGAAGTTTGTGGAAGGCGTTTTGGCTCAAATGTTTTATGTGGGGGCCCAAATCATGTGCTGGACCTATATTTACCAGTATGCCGAAACCCTTGGAATAGACAACAGAAGTGCCGTGTCTTATGCATATTGGGCCTTGATCTTATTTTTAAGCGGGCGCTGGATAGGGACCTATCTTTTAAAATTTATTCATTCCGGGAAATTGCTGATGTATTTTGCATTTGGGGCGATAGCATTTACGCTGGGGGCCATCTTTATCCAGGGAATGACAGGCCTGTACTCACTCGTTGGGATTTCACTTTGTATGTCCATCATGTTTCCTACGATCTATGGCGTGGCACTCCGTGGGGTTGGTGAAGATGCCAAGTTTGGAGCAGCCTTTCTGGTTATGGCGATTGTTGGGGGCGCTATCATGCCGGTTCTTCAGGGTGCAATTTTGGACTTTGGCGGTCCGGGATATACCGATATACAAATACTTGGAGTCCCTGAGGTTAATTTTTCGTTCGTGTTGCCGCTTTTTTGCTTTCTGGTTGTGGCCACCTATGGTTTTAGAACCTACAGGATTCACAATAAATAAATACATTCGGAAATATTGCCTCAGATGAGGTATGGTCCGGGATAGACACGTTCAGCTAAATAACAGGGTCATCAGGTGGTACCCGCTGCATGGGTTCCACTTTCCAAATACACTTCACGGCAGATGATCACCTCTTCATACTGCCCCGTTTGCCACCCGTTTTGGATAACCGCTGTGGTCCCCAGGATGCGGCCTCCTTTTTTTATCCCGGTCATTTAATCAAATTTCCTATTCACCCTCGAACGGAGGGTGTTTGCCTCGCTATCTCCTTTAAAATGTTCCTCTACAGGATCCCATTCCAATGTTCTTCCGAGTTGATATGCGATATTGGCAATGTTACAAATAGAGGCAGACCGGTGTCCTGTCTCCACATCACAAAGCGGATTTGTCCTGGTTTTGATTGCATCTAACCAATCCAGATAATGGTTGCCGTTGGAGTTGTACAAGCGGGTATCAGGATCTTTGAGTTCCACGGAAAGCAGGTTTTCCGGATTGGAGTCCAAATAGCTCCGGCTCACATCGAGGGTCCCCTCACTCCCGATAAAACGTACCCCCCAACCACGGTCAAAATCCTGATGAACCATTTCAATTCCGTTTTCATAGATCATTCGCAATCCCCTGACGGCGTTTCTATCGGTCGGTGGAATATACCTTACGGGACCGGTATGATCCGTCCCTATTGCCCATTGGGCAATGTCGAACATATGCGCTCCCCAATCGCACAGAATACCTCCTCCGGTTTCCTTGAACTTACGCCAGTCTGGCCAGAAATCTACCTGATTATCGGAAGGTGCCAGTCGATGGTTGTAAGCAAGTAAGGGTGCCGGGCCGCACCATTTGTTCCAGTTGATCTCATTTGGTGTTTCCTCCCGGGGGAGGTTATAATCTATTGCCGGGTCTCCAACATTCACCGCTATTTTTTGGATTTCCCCAATATAACCGTTACGAACCAATTCACATGCCCTTCTGAAGTTCTCCGAAGAACGTTGCATACTTCCTGTCTGCAGTATCTTTCCGCTCTGTTTCACGGTTTTGACGAGTGCTATACCTTCGGAGATTCTGTGCGTCAGGGGTTTTTCCAGATATACATCCTTACCACTTTTCACTGCATCTATGGCCATGGTGGCATGCCAGTGGTCGGGGGTGGCGATCACAACGGCATCTATGTCCTCACGTACAAGCAATTCCCTGTATTCCCCATAAACCTCCACTCCCCTGTATTTCCTTTGCTGTCTTTCCTCTGCATAGGCATTTTGTACGTGTTTCCTGAACCATTTCGTTTTTGTGGTCCAGACATCACATCCCGCAACGATCTGGGCAGGGGTACGACCGGTAAACCTGTTGACCAGCCCCCTACTTTGTTTTCCCAGCCCTATAAATCCCAGATTCACTTTATCACTGGGAGCTGTGAAGCCTTTGCCCAAAACATGCCTGGGTACAATGGTAATGGCTCCAATGGCAAGTGCCGTGCTTCGGACAAATGATCTGCGACCCAATCCTTTGCCTATATACTTTCTGTTGTTGTCCATTTTAAAGTTCCATTGGATTCGATAAATAAAGATACTGTTTTAGCCAGGGAATATCAATTCCATAGTCACAGACCATATATGGCCTATGCCCTCCTTATAGAAACACGCACGATGAATAGTCCTAAACAAATGATTCATCCCTATAGAATATACAGTAGCTGCATTAAAAATTAATTTGAGACAGGTCCAAGGGATCGTTAAGCTCACTTTGCAATCGCAGTAGTTCCTGAAACAAGGCATCGACCCTGTTTTTATGCTTCGGGTCGTCAGACAGATCCATCAGTTCCTCCTGGTCATTGTTAAGGTCAAACAATAGGATCTTAGGTATTTTCGGGTATACAACAAGTTTAAAACCGTCTTTACGGATCATGCGTTGTGAATCAACATAGGCACCATAAATAGCGTCATAACTACTATCGTT
>DATGCB010000032.1:0-7531 GCA_035312365.1 Eudoraea sp.
CTGAATCCAGAATCTACTAAAGTATTTGTAGATATCATCAGGATCTTAGGTGAGTACCCAAATGCCAAGTTTACGGTTGAAGGACATACAGATAGCGTTGGTAGCGAACAACTGAATCAGTCATTGTCTGAGAAAAGAGCCAACTCTGTCAGAGACTTCCTGATCGCAGAAGGTATTGCTGCCGATAGGTTAACTGCCGTTGGATACGGTGAAAGCAAGCCAATTGCGACCAATAACACAAGAGCCGGCAGAGCTCAGAACAGAAGGACAGAAATTAACCTGGTAAAGTAGTTTCTTTTCAGAATAAATAAATCAGAAAGCCCTGGCGATTGTGTCAGGGCTTTTTTTATTTTTAGCCATGCAAAGCTTTTTAGAGGAGGTTGTTGAGGAGGTATGGAAGAAATACCCTGTTCTCGAAGATCTTATTTTTGTACTCCCAAGCAAACGCGCGGGGAGTTTTCTGAAGCACGGTTTTGCACGAACCGCGGAGTGCACCTTGTTTTCCCCCACAATTTATAGCATAGAGACCTTTGTGGAAGCAATTTCCGGTCTTTCCTATGCCTCCAACACCCAGCTGCTTTTTGAGCTTTACCATACCTACGTCAACCACGGCCAGGGGGAAAAAGATAGTTTTTATAATTTTTCGGGCTGGGGTCAGGTATTGCTTCAGGACTTTAACGAAGTGGATCGCTATTTGGTGCCGCCGGAGAAGATATTTACATACCTATCAGAGATCCAGGAAATAAATCATTGGTACCTGAAGGCAGACAGAACCAGAATGATTCAGGACTACATTCAATTTTGGAACACCCTGGAACAGCTGTATGAAAAATTTAATGCCCGTTTACTGGCCACAAATACCGGGTATCAGGGTTTGGTCTACAGGACTGCCTGCCAGAAACTATCCTCCTATCTGAAATCCACAAAGGCCAAAAAACACATATTTATTGGTTTTAATGCCCTGAATACCGCCGAATCGCAGATCATACAAGAGATCCTTGCAACATCCGAAGCGGATATTTTTTGGGATCTGGACCGGTGTTTTGAGGAGGATCCAATACACGATGCGGGATATTTTATTAGACAGCACAAAAGAAAATGGCCTTACTTTCAGCAGCATCCCATGAAGGGCCTGAGCAACCACTTCCACTCCGATAAAATGATACGAATTGTCGGGGTGCCCAAAAGTGTTTCCCAGGTTAAATATGCGGGGCATCTCTTAAAACAACTTTATGTTGAAAGGCCCGAAACCCTTAAATCTACAGCGGTTGTGCTAGGTGATGAAGCACTGTTGAATCCACTGTTAAACGCCCTCCCGGAAGAAATAGAAATGGTGAATATAACCATGGGTTATCCCTTGAGCAAAACAACCCTGGCAGGAATGTTTGCCGAATTTTTTGAACTCTATCTGCATCCTGACCCCAGGGGATGGTTTTATAAAAACATAGTTTCCCTGCTATCAAACAATCATATTCAAAGCATTCTTTCCAGTGAGGATCCACATAACCACATCCGGTTCCTCGACGAGATCAAAACAAAGAATTGGGTATATATCACCACGGAAAACATAATCGCCCATGGAGGATCAAATCCTAATCCTTTGCTGCAACTATTCTTTGACCAAAAACTCAGCCCCAGTGAGTTTTTAGATAAATGCCTGCAGCTCACAGCAACCTTAAAATCAAATTTTGAAAGGAATTCCAATGGCCTGGATCTGGAATATCTATACCATTTTTATAAGCTTTTCGGGCAACTGAAGACGATGCTCGGCAAATATCCCTATGTCGCTGATATAAAATCATTATATCGTCTGTATCTGGAACTCCTGTCCTCTGAGACCGTAAATTTTCAGGGGGAACCTATGGACGGGTTACAGGTTATGGGTATGCTCGAAAGCAGGAACCTGGATTTTGAAACCGTGATTATCACCTCCGTAAATGAAGGCATTCTCCCTTCAGGAAAATCTAACAACTCCTTTATCCCCTTCGATGTAAAAAGGGATTTTGATCTTCCTACCTATAAAGAAAAAGATGCGGTCTACACCTATCATTTTTACCGTTTACTGCAAAGGGCTAAGAATGTATTTATACTTTATAACACCGAACCCGATGTACTTGAAGGGGGTGAAAAAAGCAGGTTTATCAGCCAACTCCTATTGACTACCGACGACCTTAAAGATATTAAACACACGATCGCGGCCCCAAAGATTTATCCCGAATCCGGAGTGCCTCAGCGCATTGCGAAGGATCAACAACTGTTGGATACCCTGAGAACGGTCATCTCTCACGGTCTGTCTCCCACTTCACTAACGAATTACATCAGAAATCCGATCGCTTTTTATAAAAAAGCAGTGCTGAACATAGAAGAAGCCATTGAAGTTGAAGAGACCGTTGCCGCTGCCACCTTCGGTACGGTGGTTCACGATGCATTGGAAGAGCTGTACCATCCTTTTATCGGATCTACCTTGTCATCGGAAAAACTAAAAGCTATAATACCGGGTATAGAAACTGTCGTAAAGAAACATTTTACCGAAAAATATTCCAGCGGTGCCCATCTTACCGGTAAGAATCTGATCGCTTTGAAAGTAATTGGCCGATATATTGAGCGATTTATTGCCATGGAGATTGAAGATGCCCGGGATCATAACATTAAGATTATAGGGCTGGAGGAAAAACTAAAGGTTGAATTGCATATCCCGGAAATTGATGTTCCCGTGCTGTTAAAGGGCACAATAGACAGGGTCGACGAAAAAGACGGTATTCTTAGGATCATAGATTATAAAACCGGTACTGTAAAGCCATCCCAGGTGGAGGTAGTTGATTGGGATGAAATTATCACGGATTATGAATATAGCAAGGCGTTTCAACTGCTCTGTTACGCCCTGATGTACACCCGGAAGAATCCAGAAAAGACCCTTGAAGCCGGCATTATTTCATTTAAAAATCTCGGAGCGGGACTTCTTCCTTTTGCTACCAAGGAAAAGAAGGGCAGCAGGATTAAAAATAAACTCATTACAAGAGAAACCCTGTCCCTATTTCAGGAGCAACTTTACAAATTGATCAATGAAATCTGCCGTCAGGATATTCCATTTACGGAAAAGGCAGTCTGAGTACTACTTCTTATCGGGCCTGCTTGGACGCATTTCTATTTTGCTCGGCAAGGTTCTGGGATGCATTTTTAATAGATCCAGAACTATTTGACCGATGTCTTCAGGTTGTATTTTCCAAGCGTCCTTTTGTGAAGGCTCATTATCATTAAAATGGGTAGCCACCGAGCCGGGCATAATAGTGGATACCTTGATATCGTGTTTTCTCAGATCCAACATCGCGGCCTGGGTGAAGCCAACCACTCCAAATTTGGTAGCATTGTACCCCGCACCGGTGGGAAAAAAATTAGTGCCCGCCAGGCTGGCCAGGGTTATATAATACCCTTTGGACTTCTTTAAAGCGTCAACAGATGCCTTTAGCGTGTGAAAGACCCCATTGAGATTGGTATTTATCATTGTGTGCCAGTCTTCCAGGGACAATTCATCTACCGGGGCAAAATGCCCTACCCCCGCATTCGCAAGTACCACATCTAATTGTCCCCATTTTTCTATGATCTGTTGAACTGCTTTCACTTCTTCCCCCGGCCTGGTAACGTCTGATTCCAGGGCCATTACGTTTTCTTCAGTTCCCAAATCCCGGGCCGCTGCCCGTACTGATTCCAGGGTCCTTCCACTGATAGCTACTTTCATCCCGGCCTGCAAGAGGATAACCGCGACCCCGTAGCCTATTCCCTTGGAACCCCCGGTGATATAGGCTACCTTGCCTGTTAATGTTTTCATATGATCTGTTTTAAACGAAAATACCGGAAAGTATTGGTGCGGGAAAGCCCGGGCCATTAATTATTTCTTAAAAATAAATAGATTGAAGCATTTTGATACTTTCATAAAAAGTATTTCCTTTGAACCCTGGTTTAAGGGGGATTAGCTCAGCTGGCTAGAGCGCTTGCCTGGCAGGCAAGAGGTCACCGGTTCGACTCCGGTATTCTCCACAGAGATTGAGATTGAGTTCTTTGTGATGTTATTAAGTAGAAAGTCACCGGCCCTGACGCGCGAAGCGGTCAGGATGCTGACAAGCAAAGCTTCGTCAGCATTCGACTCCGGTATTCTCCACGATCAAGCACAATTAGGAATTGCAGTTAAAGACAAATAAAGCCCGGCAAGTTCACTTGTATGGGCTTTTGAGTTTTTAAATGTCTGGGCCGCAGGCACAGCTAATTGCATTTGCAGTACTTGGTATATTGGAGCAGCGACCAGCTACTCCGGTATTCTCCACGATCAAGCACAATATTTTTGCGCTGTGAAGCATTACAAAAAACCGCCAGGCCTGTTTGGGCGGTTTTTTGTTTTCTTAAGCGTTTGGACTGTATCGCCGGGTTCCGGAAATGTTAATCCCTTTTCACCCGCAAAACCAATACAGGGACTCGCGAGGAAAATTCAGATTTGGGGATGGTATTCTTTTCCCATAAATTTTTGAAAAAACCGCGCTTACGCCTGAAAACGCAGAGTAGATCCGGTTGATAGGACTGAAAGTGTTCCAATACCCCCAAATAGGTGTTCGCGTGTTCTGTGATGTCGACCTGTGAACTTATCTTAACCAGGCGGGTACTTATTTTAAGGTCCGCTTTGGTATACCCCGGATTTTTTACCAATAACAGCCTTACCTTGCTATTGAACTTTTTCTGCATCACCAAAAGAGGTTCCAGGGCCCGCTTTTTCTTGATCAGGCCGGAGCCAAAGGCAGTCAGAATATTCTTGAAGGGTTTAAATACTGTTCCCTTGGGTACGATCAAAGCAGGAATATTGGTCTTCTTTATAATCGCACCGGATGCAGGCCCTAAATAGAGTTCTTCCCTGATATCATTGCTTCGCGGTGCCATAATAATAAGATCTATCCCCAATTCCTCATCAATTTCCTTAAGACCATCGACTAATTCGCCTTTATAAGTGGCAATTTTTATCTCTATGTCCCTGGGATCTACCTTCTCGATGACCTGCCTTAAATGCCCCTTGACGTTTTCCGCCAGCTTTCCTTCAATATTCGTCAAACTACCAACCCCTACGGCCACGCTAAATACCTCCATCACATAGATTTTGGCAGAAAATTCTGTGGCAAATTCAACCGCATATTGCAGGGTTTCATGTGAATCCGGTGATGTACCTATGGGTACTAATATATTCTTCATAGGGTTTGTGATTTATAATATAAATTTACAGCTTATTAGCTTTCCATCATATGATTAGACGAGCAAAGATAGTTGAAATACCCGACATTTTAACAGTTACAAAAGCATGCGCCACAGATATGATTAAGAACGGTATTTTTCAATGGAACGAGCACTATCCCGCCGAAGGAGATTTTGAAAATGACATCAGGCGGAACGAATTGTATGTATGGGCCTCCACCGAAGAAATTATAGGGGTCATTGCAGTTACCACCTTCATGGACGAAGCGTATCTTCCAGTGGAATGGCTCAGTCCGGATGCCGGTGCAATATACATCCACCGGCTGGCCGTACATCCCAGGCATCAGGGAAAGGGTTATGCACAAAAATTAATGGACTATGCTGAAGAATTCGCTCGTAAAAATGGTTTTAAATCGATCCGGCTGGACACCTTTAGTCAAAACAAACGCAATCAACTTTTCTATGAAAAACGGGGATACAGGAGATTGGGCGATATCTTTTTTCCAAATCAAAGCGCACATCCGTTTCACTGTTATGAATTCCTCTTATAACTCCCATGCTATTTGAAAACGCCGATCAACCTTAAAACCATTAATAATTTGGCTATTCCGGCCACGGTTGCAGGAATTGCAGAACCTGTTCTTTCCATTACAGATACGGCCATTGTAGGGAATATTCCTCAAAACGGCCTGGAGTCGCTTGCGGCCGTGGGTATTGTCGGTTCGTTTTTGTCCATGCTTATCTGGATTTTAGGGCAGTCCCGCAGTGCCTTATCCGCCATTATTTCCCAATATCTGGGGGCAGGGAAACTGGAGGACGTCAAAGACCTTCCGGCCCAGGCCATAGTTTTCAACCTTGTACTAAGTGCGCTACTGCTACTTTCCACCATCTTTGTGGTGGAAGAGATCTTTCTGCTATTCAATGCTTCGGGTAAAATATTGGAGTATTGCATTTCTTATTACAGTATCCGGGTATGGGGATTTCCCTTAACACTTTTTGTTTTTGCCGTTATGGGCATCTTCCGGGGGCTTCAAAATACTTTTTGGCCAATGCTTATCGCAATCGTAGGGGCTGTTCTCAATGTGATACTTGATGTGATCCTGGTCTATGGTGTGGCAGAGTTTATCCAACCCATGTACCTGGAGGGTGCTGCCTGGGCAAGTCTCATATCCCAGGGGGTTATGGCGGTCATGGCATTTTTGCTTTTAATACTAAAAACCGATATTAATCTTAAACCGAAGCTGCCAATACACCCCGAACTGGGGCGCCTGGTAGTAATGAGCCTCAACTTATTCGTACGTGCCCTGGCCTTGAACACGGCACTTGTGCTGGCCGTCAGGGAGGCTACTGCATTGGGAGATGTGTATATAGGCGCACATACAATTGCTATCAACTTATGGTTGTTCGCCGCTTTTTTTATTGATGGGTACGGTGCTGCGGGGAATATTATTGGAGGCAGACTTTTAGGGGCGAAAGACTATAACGGCCTGTGGCGACTTGCAAAAAAAATTACGCAATACGGCACTGTTGTCAGTATCATTCTAATGACATCCGGCTTTGTATTTTACCACCCCATGGGGCGGCTCTTTTCCAGCGATCCCCTGGTCCTCAAACGTTTTTATTCGATTTTTTTCATCGTCATTATCGGACTGCCAATGAATACGGTCGCCTTTGTCCTGGATGGGCTTTTTAAAGGGCTTGGCGAGATGAAATACCTGAGGAACGTGTTGCTAAGTGCAACATTCCTTGGCTTTGTGCCAACCTTGTTTTTCGGGAAATTCATGCATTGGGGACTGTATGGGATCTGGATAGCGTTTGTTGTCTGGATGGCAGTACGCGGTGGGGCGCTTATATGGAAGTTTAGGCGAAAATTTCGCCCCCTGTTGCAAAAGGTTTAATTTTGAATAAAATGGGCAATATGAGTACTGACAGGGCAGGCGGAAGTCTTTATACCAAAATAGACAATAAGATTGCCAGGGTAGAATTTGGACATCCTGCCGGCAATTCATTTGTAGCAGAAATGCTCGTCAGGTTAACCAGGGAGCTGGAGCAACTCTCCGCCCGGGAGGAAGTCGTTGCTATCCTGCTGCAATCCGAAGGGGATCGGGCCTTCTGTGGAGGTGCCTCCTTTGATGAATTAAATGCCATAACAACCCTGGAGGAAGGAAAGAAATTTTTTGGTGGATTTGCCCAAGTTATCAATGCCATGCGTAAGTGTTCCAAGCCCATTATCGGACGGGTGCAGGTGAAAGCCGTTGGTGGGGGGGTCGGTCTTATTTCCGCCTGTGATTTTGTATTTGCC
>DATGCB010000033.1:0-7935 GCA_035312365.1 Eudoraea sp.
ATTTGCCAATATGCATTTCCCACCAAATACCCACATATTTCATGGGGGTGAAATAACTGACATCCGCAATTTTGTTAGGATCGTTCAGGTTCAATATCATTTTCGATTCAATCAGGGCCCCGGCATTTCCGGCGATCTGAATGGTGCGCCATGGAGTACTAAATGGTACGGTGACTTTTGCTTTTCCGCCTAAGATCTCTGAACCTACCAGTTCGCTGACCATATTGAGGTTTTCATTATCAACTTTTAATGTCATCCCCGAATAATCGGTCAGATCTGCCTCATGGAAACTTAAATATAACCCTTCCTCTGTTTTCATGGTAACCGGTGTGTTTACAGCATTTTCCGGAATATAGGTTGCACTTAAATTGGGGTCGTTCTGTTTGGAAAGAGCGTCAATTTCAGAAAATTTGGTCTCATTGTATAAATGCTCGTAAATATCCCAATCGCCGGGAATCCACCAAACTTTATGGTCGCCTGTTACATTGAATTCTGTATTTTCATCGGTAATTAAAACTTCATCCAGGTTTTCTTGTTCCGGAAATTCATATCTGAACCCAACACCGTCATTGTAGACTTTGAAATGAATATTTAGCATTCTTTTGGCTTCAGATAGTTCTTCAAGATGTACAATCAACTCATTGTAGTTATTTCTTACGTCCAACTGTTCACCCCATGGCATTTGCCAGGATTCATCGGTGGTTGCCATATCTGAACCCACAATTGTAAAATCATCTTTTAACGCAGGCAAATCCTTAAAGTCAAAACTTATGTAAGACGTATCAATGACCGCTATACCATTATGGGACAGCAGGTAGAAGGGCTGTCCTTCTTTGGATAAGGCAAATGTAACCTGATTGGATCCGTTTGGTGAAGTCACCATCAGGGACATTTGTTTTTCTTCACATGAAGAAAGCACAATCAAAAACAGCGCTGACATCAAGAGATCATATTTATTCATCATTCAGAATTTTAGCGTTCTGTTGCTCGCATGCCACTCTTCGGTTATTCTTTCTGCCAGCCTTTCTCCTCCGAAGGGTTACATAAAGGCGGGGCCGGCGGATACGGAGGGTAAGACCAACAGGTACTTACCCTTGACTAAAACTCATTTTTCAGTCCTCTCAATGATATCTTTAATGGCATCTGTAAATATTTCCGCCCCGATATTTGATAAATGGCTTGGATCTTTCCAATAAATTATGGAATCGTTTTCCTTGAAATAGTCTGTAAGGTCGTAATAAATCATTTCCTTGGCATTCATTATCCGGCCAAATTTAACATTATCGTCCTTGCAGTAATCATTTTGCCTGGGGGAAGTAAAAAAGATAGCCACCTTATTATTGGCCTGACTGAATTGTCTTATTTCATCTAATTCAAGATCGTAGATATGATTAAAGGTCAACCCATCCGGACATGGCTCTTTTTTGTCATCTGCGAGAATATTTTCCAATATTTTTCTTTGGGATCCGGTGACGTAGATTGGATCGTAACCACTGTAAACCTTATAATCATAATTGGGCCTGAAGTAATTTTTTAAAATGCCAAGAACTTTGCCGTTATAACCTAAAGTCCAAAAGAAGTTTTGTAAATCATTTTCCTGGTTCAGTTTTTTTATTTCCGTTTTGATAATTTTATTTCTATTGTATTTGGATCTTAGAAGTTCAATATCCTCACCTTTATAATCTTCAGAAAATGCATGTTCCGGATCTATCTGTATTAGCAATATTTGTTTTTTCTCTTTGGGCAGCAGTTTTAATAATCCATAGGAGTAGGCCAATCTCGTGCCGTTAACGCCCATATTAAATCCCTTTTCCGTTATTTTAGAAGGGTCGATATGGTGATTGGCCCTTGAATTTCCATAAACTATCAGCTCCGAATCGTCCTTAATCTTTAAATAATGGTTTACCTTCCCCAGGCTTTGACCACTCATTACTTCATCACTGATCCTGTTAAGGGCAACAAACGCAATTTTATCTACCAGAAAAGAAATCAAAAGGACTAAAAAAACAATTTTTATAAGATGTTTTAAGGATTCTTTCGTCATGATTTAAAATTGAAAATAAATAAAGTTTTCCGAGGTTGAATAAAAAAGAACCATGAGTACAGTTACAATTGAAACAATCGTTGAGATTTTCAGGACACTAAATTTTTCTCCAAGGTCTTCCAGATAAATATCATTATTAAACAGGTATAGATCAAATAACAATCCAAGGAATAAAAACACTGCAGCACTGGCGATCGTATTCGTATTTCCTACAAATGGCATGGAAAAATCAAATTCCATTATGTTTTTCAGCGCTAAAGTGGCAGCATCTAAATCGGGTGCCCTGAAAAATATCCATGACAGGAGGACGACCAAAAAAGTAATTATATATCCAGGGAAACTGAACTTTCTTATTTGTTCGAGGTACTGCCTTGAATTTAAAAATTTTTCAATACTTAACACTACCCCATGAATACCCCCCCATACGATAAAATTCCAGGAGCTGCCGTGCCATAACCCCCCCAATAACATGGTTAACATAAGGTTTCTGTACGTAATTTTGATCCCCTTTCTATTGCCGCCCAGGGAAATATATAAATAATCTCTTAGCCAATAGGATAAGGACATATGCCATTTCCTCCAAAATTCGGTAAGTGATTTCGAGAAGTAGGGAAGGTTGAAGTTCCGATTAAATCTGAACCCTAATAATTTTGCGGTTCCAATTGCGATATCTGAATATCCTGCAAAGTCATAATAAATTTGGAAGGCATACAAAAATGTTGCCAGAATGATGGTGGTTGAATTGTGAAAGCCAAGATTGCCGTAAATGGAATCCACATAGGCACCCAGGGTGTCTGCGATAACAATTTTCCGGAATAGCCCAATTAAAATTTGGATGACACCTGCGTTAAACCACTCAATTCTGAATAGCCTCTTTTTTTCGATTTGAGGCAGTAAATTCGAAGCCCGCTCTATAGGACCGGCCACCAATTGTGGGAAAAAAGCGATATAGGTAAAAAATGCAACAACATCCTTGGTCGGTTCAAATTGTTTCCGGTAGATATCAATCGTGTAGCTCAGCGTTTGAAAGGTATAAAAACTAATACCCACAGGTAAGATAATATTTAAGGTTAAATCATTGGGTTGCCACCCGAAAATGCTCACCAGGTCTTCGAATGATTCAGCAAAAAAGTTAAAGTATTTAAAAATGGAGAGCATCCCTAAATTCACGATTAAACTGAGCAACAGCCAGTTTCTTCTTTGTATCCTTGTTTTAGATATAAAAATCTGTGAACCGGCAATATAGTCAACAATGGAGCTAATGAGGATTAAAGAAAGAAACCGCCAATCCCACCATGCATAAAAAATGTAACTGGATACCAGTAATAATATATTCTGCGTTTTAAAATCTTTTTGGAGTAACCAATAAAGTAAAAAAACCGTGGGAAAGAATAGCAGGAATTCTATGGAGTTAAATAACATTTGAACCGGTTGATTTAGTTAGGATTTTCATTTAGTGTCCCTTACTTTTAAATGTTGCCCAACATAGCTTTAGCGAAGGTATGTAAGTAAATTCGAGCTGAGAAATAGAGCCGATCAAAAGCAGGGAATTTCTGATGAGCAGGAGGGCAGGCGCGAAACTGCTTTCCTGCAGGCTGGTTATGTGCCTTCCTGAAACCTGATGGCACTTGTTTAGGGGCCGGGGATTCCTCAAAACGTAGTTCGCTTAACATCAATATGGCATTGGGGCCGGGATCACAGTTGTGCGTAAAATAGTTGGTTTCTTCATAAGGCAGTTTCTTTCAACCTTTCATAGGCCCTTTTATAATTTGGTAATTTTATATGGTGCTTTTCAGATTCTTTCAGGACATATTCAAGCAAAGAATCGATTTCAGAAGGTTTTCCCTGCTCAATATCCAACTGCAAAGACGTTTTTCCATTTTCAGGTAATTTCTCCAAAAACCTAAGGTGATTTTCTATTTCAGACGCTTCCAGACCTATGCCCTTGGTTTTGATCAATTGAAAAAGTTCCTTCATTAATCCTTCTAAAAAATATATTTTTTCAGGATGATCCCTAAGTTCCCCGATGGTGCTGTTAAAATAACTTGTAGCAACTGCAACGGGCGATATAAACAGGAATTTTTTCCATATCGTCTCTGAAATGGTACTTGTCAAAGTTGCTTTGACACCGGCTTTGACAAAGATATCTTCAACCCATTTATATTCTTTTATATCCGCGTTATTTCCAAAAAATACAGTGGCAGGTCCCCCTTTATGTTTAATACGGGCTATATCTATGGTATTGGATAAGATGTAAGCACATCCCTCTAAATGTTGTACGTTGTCCGGGAGTACGGCCTTTACTCTTTCTGCCTGATTTACAACATTTTGGATGGTTATTACAACCCCTCCGCTGGCAAGGTTATTCCGATATGTCAATAGGGCTTCCTCCAGACTATACGATTTAACACAGACAAAGAGAATATCGAGGACACCTATTTCGGCGGTATTATCGGTTACCAAATCAGGCGCTGTCGTGAAATCCCCTTCAATACTTTCTACCCTCAAACCACTTTCGGCAATGATCCTTTTGGTCTTATTTCTCGCGATAAAGACGATTTTAACGTTATCGATGTTTTTATAATAATGCGCCAGTTTCCCTCCGAAAAACCCTCCGGTTCCGCCAATTCCCAAGATCCCTATACGTATGTCCTTTGCCATATTTATTGAATTATATACTTGCAACTTTTTCGTAAATGAATTTGTGTCGTTACTCCAGGAAGCTCAATTGGGTAAAAGATTTTCAATGTATCACCCGGGTGCGGGCAGCTATCCGGGATATTAGAAAGCCGACCACGTGGAACCATGATACCGCCCATATCTGTTTTTCAAAGCCCTAAATTTAGCATTTATTGCAATATCGGCGTTAATTATCTAAGTATCCCTGCATTATTGGTATTTTGGTAACCTGCAGTGATATCATGGTCACAGAATTTATCATTATTTGAGGCCATTTTTCCGGGCCATAGATAACAGCAAATCAACTATTTCATTTCTATTTTCATAGGTTAGTCCCCTGGTAGAAACAGGCGCCAGCCGGTGGATTTAAATCTTATCCTTCTAAGTTTGCTACACTTTTATCCAGGTCGTAATCACAAGGAACCATAAGAGGGGGAGTAAGGGTATCTTCGCCACTGGAACTTCCCTTTCCGAATGCCACCCAAACAGTTTTGGCACACTTTTACAATACATAATTAAGCGTTATATTGTAATTCGAAACCAAACCATGCCAACTATGGATCTACGCATTTTATCGACCATCTTTTTATTCTCCCTTTGTACCACAATTACTGGACAGGAAGAAGTTTACGAGTTCAGAACTTATGAATTAGAATATTTCAGCCCGGCTGAGGTTTTGCACAACTATTTTGAACAAGCGCTTATACCGGCCCTGAACCGAATGGGAATAGGCAATGTAGGCGCCTTTGAGGAAACCGGGGAGGCCCTGCCCAAAAAGATTTATTTGCTTATTGCCTATGAGAATATACAGGCTTTTCAGGCTAGCAAAGATGCCCTGGCCAGGGATGTGAAGTACCTGAATGATGCCAAGTCCTATCTGCAGGCGGCGGAGGAATCAATACCTTACAAGAGAATATCCACCAACCTGATCCGGTCAACACCGGGAGTTCCCAAGCTGGTGAAACCTGCTGATAAAGCCAATCTATTTGAGCTAAGAATTTATGAGAGCCACAATGAGGATGCTCTCCGCAGAAAAGTCAAGATGTTTAACGACAGTGAGTTCGGCATCTTTGAAGATGTGGGCCTTCCGGTGGTATTTTTTGGCTCTAACATTGCCGGGGAACAGATGCCATGCCTGACTTATTTGCTGGCCTTTAAGGATAAGGCCGCACATGCAGAAGCATGGGCGAAGTTTGGCCCTCACCCTGAGTGGCAACGCATCATAAAATTGGAGGAGTATGCCAATGCCATGAATGACATCACCCGCGTATTTTTAAAACCCCTGCCGTATTCCCAACTGTAAACGTATATATTCTGCCTGTTTCAGCGACTGTATAAGGCAATTATATTCAGTGTTGTGAATTAACAGGCGTCAAGAAGTTTTGAAGTGCATAGGTTCCAATTTTTTTCCCCAGGTTGAAACCCTCTTCCGAATCATAACGAAAATGGATGCCTAAATAGACCCTGGACATCGATGCCTCCATTCCCGCCTGGGAAAAACTATTAAATTCACGGGTTGAAGGATTCATTCTAATCTTTCCCGAAAAGGGTCCCGCTTTATCCACTTCTTCAGTGGTCATGATAAAATGGTAGGCGTCACCTTTACCTAAGGTACCCGCCAATACTGTCATGGCTGCTGTACTCGCAGTTCCATGGGCAGAAGGATAAGAAGGAAATGCATAGGTGTGTTTGTGAAGATTATTCCAATCAGGGTCAGGTTCGGTACCGGGGTTCCCGTCATTGGAAGCCCAACGAATGGCTGTATAGGGACGCCAGTGATTGTAATGAAATTTGTTATCAAATACACTTATGTAACCATCGTAGATCGCCATATTAAGCAGGGCAAAAACCCTTGCCGACTCCCAAAGATTGAGGTTCTCTTTAATTATCAACTGCCGTGCGAGCCGGTTGTGTGAATTCTCTACAAAATCCTTCCACCACATCGCCAGATGTGCCTGATCCTCTGTCCGTAGTTCGCTTTCGGAACGGCCAACTTCCTTTACTTCATGAAACGCTTTGGTGTAATCCTCACTGCTGATATCGGGCGGTGGGGGTGATCTGAAATAACCCTGTTCAGGGATCATAAATGGTTGAGCCGCGGCCCACCCGGCACCGAAAATAAATCCTTCCGGAGTTCCGCTGTGCTCGTTGAATTCAGCATAAACCCCCGGCGCCATTGGATGCCATACATAATCCGCTTCCCCATTGTATTGGTCGCCTTCCCGCAACTCTATTATTTTCTTAGCTGAGGTTTTGCCCAATTTTAATGCATTTTCTTTTGACGGGCTATCCGGGATCCCCTCTAGCCATTTTACTAGTTCTTTTTTAAGGATGTCCTGACGGTCGGGGAATTGATTGATGGCCACGTCATAGGCCGCCTGGGAAGCGGCTGCCACCGGATGCGCTGAAGGAACGTGGTCTTTGTGGAGAAAATCAGAATATTGAGGGCTTATCGCATTAAGCGCGTCATGCATGGCGATAAAAATCATTGCTTCCGTCCTGACCCCCTTAAGTGTTAACAGGCCATCTTCCTCAATGGCCATGTTCATTACTATTTCGTTCCATGAACTGGCCACTTCCGCACTATAGTCGGTGATGTCAACCTCCCTGGGCTTACACCCCGAAATCGACAGCATAAGTGTCGACAGGAAAACGGAAATGGCCAATAACTGCAGATTGCTGATTAATTTTAATTTCATACACCTTACTTTAAAACTTTCACAAATAAGATAAGGAAGATTATGAGCTCAAAATTTGTCCATGGCCTCAAAAAATGTGCTAAAAAGCTCAATGTGGCTCGAATTGTCTCAATTTATTTGTAATGACTTCCTTAGTTTGAGAGGCGAATGATCATATTTTTCCTTGAAGACCCTGATGAAATGAGAGGTGTTCTCAAATCCGGATTCCAGCGTAATTTCGCCTATATTGAGTTCCGTTGTTTCCAACAGAAACTTACTGTATTCCAGCCTTTTGTTTTTCAGCCATTTTCCCGGAGATGTATTAAATGATTTCATAAAATCTCGTTTAAAAGTGGCGAGGCTTCTCCCGCTCAAATACGCAAAATCCCTGAGCTTTAAATTAAAAATAAAATGTTCTTCCATGATGGGTTCAAGGGCTTTTTTGCTGCTGTATGACAATTCCGTGAAATAATTGGCTAGCTGGGGATTGTGGGTGCCGGTTACCAGGTTAACTATGAGTTCCTTAAACTTAAT
>DATGCB010000034.1:0-4752 GCA_035312365.1 Eudoraea sp.
CGGAAGCGCAATAAAATAGAATAGTTTAATTGTTCCTCTTATAACAAGCTGTGGCGGCACCAATGATCCCGGCGTTGTTTTGAAATCCGGCAGGGATCACCGGGGTGTCTACGGTGATACGGTGTTTGTATTCGTCAAAATGCTTTGACGCTCCACCACCCAGGATGATAAGGTCGGGTGAGATGATCAACTCCATCAATTTTAAAAATTTATTAAAACGCTTTCCCCATTTGTCATAGGACAACCCCTCTTTGTCCATGGCTGAACCGGCCGCCCAGGTCTCTATCTTCTTGTATTTTTTATACGGAATCTGTCCGAGTTCGAAATTGGGGAGTAATCTGCCATCCAAAAAAGCTCCGCTGCCCAGGCCGGTGCCAATGGTGATCATTACCACAAACCCATCTTTTCCCCGGCCTATCCCATAATTCATCGTGGCATAACCGGCTGCATCGGCATCGTTCAAAACGGTAAAATCCAGTCCGGTTGTTTTTTGAAAGAGCTCTTCTACATTGAGGTTGTCCCAATCAGAGTGGAGATTCCCCGAGGATTTACATACCCCTTTTTTGATAATCGTGGGAAAACCACAGCCCACAGGGCCTTTATAGTCAAAATGTTCCACTATTTGGGCAACTACTTCAGCCATTTCCACGGGTTTTCTGGAAGGCGGGGTAGGGATACGGTGGCGTTCGGTAACCATTTCACCGGTCTCTATGTTTACCAGGGCTCCTTTAGTACCCGAACCGCCAATATCAATGCCAAGTATTTCCATAAAAAATTTGTTTCGTTTGCTGGTTGATTGTGCCAAAAGTAACAAAAATCTTCGGGTGGAGGCTGCCATGTTTTCAACAGCATCGAATTTTATCGCCTTATCCACTACGCTACCTGTAATCCCCTGTGCCGGTAAAGGCTTCGCCGGGACAACGGCGCTCTCATACTGGTTGCCCTGGACAAAGGGGCGCAGATACGGTAAAGAAGGGGACCGAATGGCTAAGATTTGGATTTCCCCGAGATAGTGATATCTTAATTTGAAGGTTTTCGGGCCTCCCCGGCGGTATCTTCCCGCTTTACCTTTTTACTCCAGAAGGAAGCTCCCAGGAACATGAAACTAAGACCCAACAAAAGCCCGCTCAGCACATAAAACAACTGCGACAGTGAAATAATATCAAGAAAGGGAAGCAAAACGATCGGGGATATAAACTGCCCCATAAACCAAAACGTGGTTAAACGGCCGATCTCACGTCCCCTTATTTCCTGTGGGGCTAATTGCATTACCAGAATATTCGCATTGGGGATCATCAGGCCCATCCCCAGACCTGCCAGCAGCATTCCCACCAGAACCATTTCATAGGAATTACCATAGGCGATCGCCGCGTAAGCCATGCCCATTAAAAGATAACCCAGGGCAAATATCTGATAAAAACCAAACCGGTCCTTAACCCGTGAATACGAAAAGGATGCAACTGCAGAAAAGAGGGTACTTGCTGCAATGGCGATGCCGATAAGGGTATTTTTTTCTATTCCGATGGATTTCAGATAAAAAGGTATTTGCACAGGGATGATAAAAAATATGACCCACATCAACATGACATTGATAAATATGAACCAAATAATGCCTGGAGATTTTATGGAAGGATCCACTTTTTGCCGAACCGACGTATCCTTAGGTTCCTTTAAATAGAGGTTGGCCATGGGTAAGGCGAGCAGGGAAAAGAAATACAACAGAAAGGGAATGCGCCAGTCGATATCTGCCAGGACACCCCCGAGGGTTATAAACACGATCCCTCCTATGGACATAACGGCTATCTGCAACCCGGCGAATTTTTGCCGGGCTTTTCCCTGGTAGTAGTCCGCGACCAGGGTTGTCACGATCGTCATCGAAATTCCCACGGAAATTCCCAGCAACCCTCTTCCGGCCAGGATGAGATACAGGTTATCGAGCCAATAGCCCGAAGTACCTCCAATGGCATAAAAGATCAAAGCAACCCCTAAAAGTTTAAGCCGGCCCAGTTTGTCTATGGCAATGCCTGCAACCATGGCACTTAATGCAATAAAAAGTGCCGGAAAAGAGAGCGACAGTTTCACCAGAGCGGGGCCATTGGGATGCGATTCGAAGGCCCTGGACATATCCGGGAGCGAGGCCGAAATAGTGATCATTGACATGATGGTAAGGCTGCTTACCAGCAATAAGGTGGCTTTAACCTGCCAGGTTTCTGTATTCATAGGGACGGTTATTTATAAAACACCCCCGAAGTTTTAAGTCCGAGGGTACATGCTATACCTGATCTCCTGGTTAAACCATTTCTCCCTTCATCAGTTTTGGAAGCATTTGCTTAAAATTCTCCTTTTTGTTTAGGTGTGGCAGGGGATCTTTGGGCTCGGGAACACCCAGAAAATTACATAGGGGCGCCCATCCGTCACGCACGTCATAAACCAATAATTTGTCCTTGGGTACGGAGGCTTTGACCTCCGCAAGGTGGTTCTCCCAAAACTTTTGGGCAAAGGCTTTGTCCCCGAATTTACCCTCAAGCCTCTCGGCAAAAAATACTTTTTTGAACCATTTGATCACCTTTACAACTTTCCGGGCACGTGCATTAAAAAGTAGTTTGGTAAGCATCTTAAGCTTTTCGCCCGGGGTTTGTGGCCCGGCCCGGAAAACCGTACTGTCTACACTTTTGTACCAGGATTCAAAGTCGCGAACCGTGAGGATGACCTTGGCATCGGGGTAGCGTTTCATATGCTCCTTGTACCAGGGGTAACCCGGAAAATCCACGGTGCCGTCATACCCGTCATACAGGGCATCCCAGTCGGTATCCCCGGTGTCATCAAGGGTTTTCCAGTAATGGAGTTTATCTGGGTTTACCAATAGTTCCTTCATATGATATACATGCTTCAGGCCCAGTTGTTCCAGGCTTTGCTTCAGGGTATTTGTACCGGTTCTAGGTAATCCGGCTCCTATGATCTTAATTGACATAATACAATCGTTTTAAGTTTGGTTAAGAATTTTATTGAATACTGTCCTGTTCTGCCGGAGGAGGGGGCATTTTAAAAATAAAAGGTTCCGGCTGGGGATCAATGGGTTGAAGCTCCTTGCCGCTAAAGGCGGGAAAATCTGGTGTATATAAGGTGCTTCGGAATACGGCGTAGATAAAGGGACCAACGGGTTGCGCCGGTGAACCGTCAGGAAGCGTATAGTCAAATTTGTAGGGGTTCCAATATTCCCAGACCATTTTTTCATCTGAATCTATTTCAAAGAAGCGCCCGCGCATTCCTTCGGTGATCAAAGTATGGCCGTTTTTAAGACGCTGGGCCCCTGAAATAAATGCCGAATACAACGAATACTTGTCCGGAGCCGTGTATTTCCAGTCAGGTTCCTCGGGTCCAAATGGGCCATTATCCGGAATGACGTACTTCCCTTCACTTTCTGATGGTATTGCCCATTCGAAAACGGCACTGTAATTTCCGACATCCGCGATAGATAGATCCACTGCGGGTGATTTCACATTTTCAAAGGCGGCAAACATAGACGGGTATTTGCTATCGGGGTTCCGTATGTCATTGTTATATACCATCAGGTTCCCTTCACCAGGATAGCCCTCGGGAATCCATTTTGCGTCGTGCTGTCCAAACAGCCTCTGGTCACCCTCGGACCCCTGCCCGTAATTCTGAGGGTTGCCCCAGCGGTATAGCAGATCGCCCCCGTGGCCCCATTTGCCCCCTTTATCACCCCTGGCTTCCTCCGTAGAGGTACTGTGATCCAGGACGTAGACCTCGCCAAAGCCGGGGACACTAATGACAATCTGGTCAAGTGCCGGGTTATAGGAGATGGCATTGGAATGGGTCAGGTCTGATCCCTGGTTGTCCGAGGTAGCATTTGAAGTCATTACACCCAATTTTTTCATTTGGGTCACCTGCTCCTCGGTCATGGGCGGCCCTGCTTCATAGCTCGGGATATTGATGTTGATTTTTCTCGGATGTTCGGCAACCACGCCGTAATTCTCCTTTGCGGGATCCAGCTCCTGGATCAGGTGGTCCTTCATATGCCATTCCCAGACAATTTCCCCACCCTCCGGTCTGATCGGTTTTATCTCAATGATCTTATCGAGCCAGATCCCGGCTTTTGGAATATTTCCGGGGTCCTTTCCCGCCTCAATAACCTCCTCAGGGCTCAGGGCTTCATAGGAGATTGCCAGAATATTGCCATTGTGCAAAACTTCAAAATCGTGGTGTGTTAAATATGTTTCGCTGTAATATGGAAAGTCCCATACCAGATTACCATCCCAGTCATATTCACGGATTCTCCCTGCCTGGCCACCCGCTGCGAATGTCGGGAAGTTTTCATCCCGTTCCAGCCGGTAGAGGTGCCCGTTGGGTTGGAGGTAGGAGTCCATTGAATTAAGATCCGATTCCCAGGTATGCACCACGTTGCCATCTTTGTCAATGAGATAGGTATAGGTGCTGGTGGATGGTTCAAACAGCACATATCCGGGCGTGTCCATTTCTGAGGTATAAGTAACGCCTCTTTTGGCCATGACACCGCTCATACTGCGGGTGTCTTCGGGTTTCCATTCACGGATCACCGTGTTTTCGGCCATCACTTTTTCGGTGGTTTCCATTTTACAGGAATACGCCAGACACAGGAAGGCAGCTACAAATATACTAAATTTAATCTTCATAATCGTGGTTTTTAAGGTCGTTTAAATAATTATATAGAACATTTTCAGGCCAAAGGCTTTCCTTGGATCAAGGCAGTTT
>DATGCB010000035.1:0-11367 GCA_035312365.1 Eudoraea sp.
CCATGTACAATGCCCTTTCACTGGAAAGTGTGGGTGTATTGGTAGATGTTATGAGCGATCTGGAACGCAAGGCCTGATGGCAGCTGAGCAGGGTTTTTCAGGCAGGGCTTACGCATGCGCATGTTCCTATGGTCTGCACAGTAACCTATCCCCTATTGTCAGCACGTTCACACAGGGAATAAAATAGTGATGGGCCTGCCCGAAATCCCTGTATCAATTTCAACCAGCTTTTCAATACTATAAAAAGCAATAACAATAAAACGCCAAAGGACATGAGGATACTCGCAAATGACGGAATATCGAAAAGCGGAATAGCCGCCCTGGAAAAAGAAGGCTTTGAAGTATTAACAACGACCGTAGCACAGGAACAGCTCAAGGATTTTATCATCGCCAATGATATCATCGGATTATTGGTTCGCAGCGCTACCCAGGTCCGAAAGGACCTCATTGATGGTTGTCCATCCCTCAAACTCATAGGGCGCGGGGGTGTGGGTATGGACAATATCGACGTAGCCTATGCAAAAGAAAAGGGCCTCCATGTGATCAATACTCCCGCAGCCTCTTCGGAATCAGTTGCGGAACTTGTTTTTGCCCATCTTTTCGGCAGTGTACGGTTTTTACATGATGCCAACCGGAATATGCCACTGGAAGGGGACAGTAATTTTAAGAAACTGAAAAAGTCCTATGCGCAGGGAACAGAATTAAGGGGAAAAACGCTCGGTGTCATAGGGTTTGGAAGAATTGGTCAGGCAACCGCCAAAATAGCCCTTGGTGTTGGGATGAAGGTAATCTATTTTGATCCGTTTATCACGGAGGCCTGTATTGAAATTCCCTTTTTTGATGGGCAGAAGGTCTCCATTGAACTGAAAAGTATCTCCAAACAGGCGTTGCTTTCCGCAGCAGATTTTATTACCCTTCACGTTCCGGCCCAGAAAGACTACGTTATTGGCAGGAAGGAATTCAGCCAGATGAAAGATCACGTAGGCATTGTCAATGCGGCACGGGGTGGTGTTGTGGATGAGGTGGCCCTAATTGAAGCCATTGAAAGCGGCAAGGTCTCTTTTGCCGGGTTGGATGTTTTTGAATCGGAGCCTTCGCCCGAAATACGCATCCTGATGCATCCCAATATTTCCCTGTCCCCGCACATAGGTGCCGCTACGGGAGAAGCCCAGGACAGGATCGGGGAAGAACTGGCTGTTCAGATCATTGATTTATTAAAGTAAATACGTACAAAATTCGCCGCCGAATTCCCAGTCTAACCTACTTTTTTGTACATTATCCTTCAATTCATTAAACTCTACAATAATGTCCGGATTACTAGATTTACTAAGCAGCCCAATGGGTAAGCAACTCGTCAGTGGAGTTGCCGGTCAAACGGGGCAATCGGAGAACAAGACCGCTGAAGTACTAGGTATGGCGATGCCATTACTTTTGGGAGCTATGAAAAAAAATACCGCAGAACCTCAGGGAGCAGAAGGCTTAATGAATGCTCTGTCCTCCAGGCATGATGGAAGCATCTTAGACAACCTGGGTGGCTTATTTGGAGGTGGGGTAGATAGTAACGTATTGGATGACGGAGCAGGCATTTTAGGGCATGTCCTGGGCGCCAGACAGCCGAAGGTCGAGAACGCACTTAGCCAAAAATCAGGACTGGATGCGGCTACCATAGCCAATATCCTAAAAATTGCAGCCCCTATTCTCATGGGATTTCTGGGCAGGCAAAAGGCGCAATCCAATGTCAGCGACGCCAATGGGCTCAACACATTACTAGGCAGTATGCTGGGCGGACAGCCACAACAAAATCAAAGCCTGATAGAGTCCTTGCTCGACTCGGACGGGGACGGCAGTATCCTCGACGATGTTGCAGGCATGGTCGTTGGCGCAAAATCGAAAAAAAAGAGTGGTTTAGGCGGGTTGCTGAGCGGGCTTTTTCGGAAGTAAAACCAGCCTGCCTTAAGATCATTTTAACAGGGCCATACGCGACATGCGAATGGTTTTTTTGTATCTTTTAGTTTTAAATTCCAATCGCTATGAAAAAGTATCTATTCACTCCGGGCATCCTGGCCCTTGTTGTCACCGGGTTTATCATAAGTTGCTCCGGGACCAAAAATGTCGTTGAAGTAAGTGAGGAAGAAAAATTGGTGTTCAGGGATGCAGAGGAACAACCTGTTGAAATTGTCAGTGATAAGACAGAATATGAGATCATCATTATTGAACCTGGCTTTTTTACCTGGCTTCAGAGTATTGCCAAACCGGAAGGATACTACTCCCAGTCATTCATGGAGAACAGGAATCAGATCTTTGTGATGAATTGGAATCAAAGGGTATTACAACCTTCCCGCTACAATCCCAATCTCTATGAATTGCAAATCGACTACCAGCCGAATATTGACTACGGATATGAGGTCAATTACAAATTGTACAATTACTTCATTTATTTTCAGCGTAAATACAACCAACGTCTGGGACCCTTTGTGCCAAGGATATAATTGAATATCTTTGTTGGCATTTTGGTTGCCTATGGAAAAATTAAAACGCAGGTGGGGTATTCATTCCACATTTCAACTCATCATAATATGCATTGTATTTGCCATTACAGGATCGAGTGCCGTTTATGTGGCTAAACCTTTTTTGGAATGGATCGGTATGGCCCGCTCCAATTTCCAGGAGGTCTGGTGGAGCAGCTGGATTTACTGGACCCTGCGCATCTTGTTGATTTTTCCTTTCTATCAGGTACTGCTCGTTATTTACGGATGGTTATTCGGGCAGTTTCACTTCTTTTGGAATTTTGAAAAGAAAATGCTCAGTCGGATCGGATTGGGCTTTCTGTTTAAGTAATTCGCAGGAACCCCGGCTTGCTCAGTTACGGGGTTTGCATTATATTGTGATATGATCTGTGGTCAAAGGGATATCCGTTTATCGATAACAATTGTGCTTCTGCAGATATGCATGGCGCTGCCTTCGACAATGAAGCTCTCCCATGCGATCTTTGATCACCCGGACCGGGAGTGTAGCAAAGATGTTTCGCTCCACTTCCATAAATCCGAGTTTGATTGCGAATTTCAACAATTCAAGCTTTCCTACCAGTTTTACACCGGCCTGCAGGAAATCAGCTATCCTCCCAGGCCGCAGGCCGGAATTACGTATGGCAACCTCTATACTTTCCTGAACACGTATCAAAGACTTCATTTCTCGCTTCGGGGGCCACCGGTCGTTGCATAGCCCTTCCTCTGAAAATTCAGTTTTAATTTAAATATCGAGTTATGAAACTATTATTTTCATTGCTTTTGGCAATGAACGCATTCTTTGCTTATTCACAGAACTACATAACAGGGACCATCACCGAAGTTGACGGCAATACTCCCTTGGAACAGGTATCCGTATACATTCCACAATTGGAAAAAGGGGCCGTCACCGATGCCCTTGGCATGTACAGGATCAATAATTTGCCTTCGGGTACTTTTAAAATAGTCATCTCCTTTATCGGATATCAAACTTTTTCACAGACCATCTCCCTTGAGAAAAATGAAATTGTCCTGGATGTTTCGCTTTCCCCATCTGCTATTGAAATGGAGGAAGTCATTGTTTCAACCCCCTTCCACAAACTTCAGCGCGAAAATGTGATGAAAGTAGAGCAGGCCAGAATATCCGAACTCAGGACAAAAGGGGCCATTGGCCTGGCTGACGGAATTACCAACATAGCGGGAGTAGAAAGTGTGTCTACAGGGGTGGGTATCGGTAAACCCGTGATCCGGGGGTTAAGTGCCAACCGGGTGCTTGTCTATACACAGGGGATACGCCTCGAAAATCAACAATTTGGAGATGAACACGGCCTCGGGATCAGCGATGCCGGTATTGAGAGCGTTGAAGTAATTAAGGGCCCTGCCTCCCTGCTATATGGCTCGGATGCCATGGGGGGTGTCTTGTATCTCAACCCCGAAAGATTCGCCATCGCACATACCTCCGATGCGGACATCAATCTCAACTATTTTACAAACACGACCGGCATCAGTGCCAATTCCGGTGTTAAAATTTCAGGGGAACAATTTAAATTTTTGGCCAGGGGGGGCATTAGCTCCCACACAGATTACCAGACAGGCGATGAACTGCTTGTGAGCAATTCACGGTTCCGCGAATACGACTTCAAAACGGGATTCGGGTATCAGTCCGGCAATATACAAACCGAATTGAGATACAATTATAACGGGTCGGACCTCGGAATTCCGGAGGAAATTGGCGTTCAGACCAGAGAACGCTCCCCGGCGTTGCCCTATCAGGAATTAAACAGTCATATCATAAGTTCCACCACCCATGTATTTTTAAAGAAATCAAACCTTAAACTTACCCTGGGCTATATTTTAAATAAACGTAAAGAATTTGAAGAACCTGAGGAAACAATGCAAATACCGGATGAGGTCAACGATGATGATCCCGCCCTGGACCTGGACCTCTCAACCTTTAGTTACAACCTGTTATATCATTTACCAAAGGGAAAGCGACTTGAAACCATTGTGGGGATACAGGGTATGCGCCAAACCAATGAGAATTTCGGAGAAGAAATTTTAATCCCCGATGCCACCACTAATGATTTTGGCATCCTCGGTACCTCCCACCTCCACTTTGAAAAGGGTGATATGCAATTGGGGGTACGTTATGACCACAGAAGTATCGTCGGTAAGGAGCATGGGCTCGAAGGTCAGGAAGGGTTTATTCCCGCCCTTGACCGATCCTTTAACAGTTTTAATGCAGCCCTGGGTTATCGTCAAGACCTCTCAAAGCACCTCATTGCCCGAATAAATTTTGCTTCTGGCTTCCGGGCTCCAAATCTGGCAGAACTTACTTCAAATGGCGTACATGAAGGTACCAATCGCTTTGAGGTGGGGAATCCGGACCTGGAAAATGAAAAAAACCTGCAAACTGATATCTCGCTGGAATATAAGAATGAACACCTGGAATTTTATATCAATGGATTTTATAACCGTGTAAAGGCCTATATCTTTCTTGAACCCGCAGGGACCTTCATAGGGGCAGATGCTGTTTTTAATTACCGCCAGCAGGATGCCCGGCTTTACGGGGGAGAAATCGGGCTGCACTTACACCCGCATCCCCTGGATTGGCTGCATCTGGAGAGCAGTTTTGAAATGGTCACCGGAAAGCTCAACACCGGGGAGTACCTGCCTCTTATGCCCGCAAATAATTTTAGCAATACCCTAAGGGTTGAATTCGAAGAAGCTTTTGATGCATTCAGGGAGAGCTATGCCTTTGTAACCCTCAGATCTGTTTTTAGTCAATCAAATGTCAGTGAATTTGAAACGGACTCTGATGGCTATTCCCTGTTGAATGTTGGCCTGGGAGGAAATATGAGGCTTTTTGGGCAAAAAGTTGGCCTCCGCGTCAGCGCCAATAATCTGTTGGATACAACCTATATCGCTCATTTGTCTCGTTTAAAAACAGACGGTATCCCAAATATCGGGAGAAATATCAGCCTAGGATGTAGCGTGGAACTCTAATTTTGCTCTTGGTTCGACTTTGGTTTGCTGAAGCCATACCCAATTTGCCCCAAAAAGTCCTGGGGAATCTCCTCATCCCCTGCAAAACCCAGCGGAATGGTTCCGCTGTCCTCGGGGATGTAATTAGTACCGAAAAGATAATCCCACAAGCTGAGGCTTATCCCAAAATTTACGCCGTACCGGCCTTCCGGAAGTACGTATGAATGGTGATATAAATGCATCACAGGGTTATTAAACAAGTACTTTAAAGGGCCCCATGTAAGTTTCACATTTGCATGATTCAAATGACCGATTGCAATGGCTGCAAAATGTATGATAAAGGCCTGGCCCGGTTCAAAACCTCCCAGGAGCATTATTCCCAGGGTCTTGAGTGGTTTGTACAGCAGGTTTTCCATCCAATGGTACCTGAAATGTGCGGCAAAGCCCATTTCCTTTACGCTGTGATGTATTTTGTGAAACTGCCATAGAAAGGGGTATTTGTGCAACAGGATATGGGTAAACCATTGGAAGAAATCGAGCAATACGAAAAAGATCAGCAATTGGGCCCACCCGGGCATGGTAGACAGATCGATCAAGGTAATACTCCTGAGTGTTACCCCTAAATCCCCGAAAAAAATACGGAGGAATTCATAAAATCCGCTGATGGCAATGGTAAAGATGAAAAAATTGAAAAAGATATAAAACCCATCCAGCCAAAAGTCCTTTCTGAAAATGGATTGCTCTTTTCGCCATGGGAATAGAATTTCAAGGGCCCAAATCAACAGGGAGATCACAATCAGTCCCCAAAAATAATTGGTATACCAGGGAACATCAAAAAGTATCGACCTCCATGTCCATTGGACCATCCCTAAAAAGGAATCTACAAAACCATCCCAATATTTTTCCAAACTTCAGCTTAGTTAAAGTCTGCCTGTAAAAGCAGGGGTACACAAAATTAATACTTTTATTGCTTTTGTGGTATCCCCGGGGGACCATTGTCATCGCAATAGTACATGCCGGTTCGTAAGAGACAACTGTTTAACGGACGGCGAACATTCCATCCTTTTTTAAGGTAAATCAAAAATTAGAGTGTACCTTAGAGGGTGTATTTCAGCGATGTTATCGTTTGTACCATATGAAAATAAAACTACCCATATTTGCTCTTTTTGTCATTTTTACCTCTTGCAAACACCATGGTAATCCACACCCCACAGACCTTTCAAAAGGCCTTGGACTAACCTATTCATACAGCACAATTGACTTTGAAGCAACCTATAATGCGTTGCGCAGCAGTATTGAGGCCAATCCTGCTATCCGGATCATGGCCGAGGTAGATCATTCGGCAAATGCTTCCACGGCAGGCTTGACGCTCCCCACCACCAGGGTGCTTATATTTGGGAATCCAACCCTGGGGACACCGCTCATGCAAAGGAACCAGGTAACCGGTCTGGATCTTCCACAAAAGATACTTGTGTTTGAAGAGAATGCCAACCAGGTCATTCTCAGCTTTAACAATACCGCGTATTTATCAGGTCGGCACGGCCTGGATGGAGTACCGTCCCTGGATAAGGTCAAGGGAGCGCTCACCAAATTTATTGCCAATGCTGGAGGGGGAGACATCGTGGAAGCCAGAAATAATGAAGCCTCATTGGGGGAAGGACTGATCACCAGGGTCAGCCATAAAAGTTTTGAGGATACGTACAACAGCCTTAAAACAGCCCTGGAAAAAAATCCGAACCTGAGGATTTTTGCCGAAGTGGATCACACAGCCAATGCTGCCGGTGTGGGCCAGGAACTGAACCCTACCCGGTTGATTATTTTTGGGAATCCGAAGCTGGGGACTCCAATGATGCAAAATGCCCGGACGGTCGCCCTGGATCTTCCCCAAAAAATGTTGGTGTGGGAAGATGCTGCAAAAGGGGTGCATATTACATACAATGATCCGGCATTTCTTGCAAAACGACATGGGATCCAAAACAACGGCAAAGTGCTTCGCGCAATTTCGGAAGCATTGGATAAATTATCTGAGGTTGCCGTTAAAAACTAGCAGTTATACATTAATATTCTACGGAAATTCAAGGTCCCCATCTTTCCATTGGGGCGGGTGATGAATGAAAACAGAAGAGCCCCGGCGGTTTATTTCACCTCGATCGTTTTTGTGCTCTTAAATCCCTTAAAGATATGGGTGTACACCCACATGATGGTAAATGAGGGAATGACATCCAGGCCCGGGACCAATTCTTCAATAAAGGTAATGAAACCAGCGGCCTGCCCTATCCTTCCCTTGTATAGCCTGGTCATGAGCCACCCCGCAACAGGTGCCCATATTACATCGGAAAATTCACCAATTCCCGGAATGAGGAAAGATACCATCCCAAGGCCGTCAAAAAGTAACCCCAGGAAAAGGTTTCTGTATTTGGTTTCTTTAATTTCAGACATTTTTAAAAATAAGCATTATAGCCAATCAGATCAATTAAAATGCCAAAAACACAACCCCGGCTATGAATACGCGGTACTTTAGGGAACGCCTTTTACTTTGTCTTCATCTTCGGCCCTTCCCCCAATTTTGCCGCCAGATTTATACACTACCTGACCCCCAAAGCTGGAGTGTGCTACCAGGTTTTTAAACTCAATGTGCGTTAAATCAACGGTAGCCCCATTCTTCGCAGATGCGGTAAAACTTTCCACCCTTGAAAAATGTTCGTCCACCGTGGCGATTCCGCCATCCTTCAGGGACAGAGCACTGATAGACGGGGTAAACGCAGTAATGATCACATCCTCATAATTGATATTTCCCCGATCTGATCTTATCTTTAAATTTTTATCGTCCACTTCCCAGATAATATGGGAGATGCTATCGGGATCCCCTGAAATTGTAATTTTGTGTTCCGATGCTTTCATGATGTTTATGGTGGCACCAATATTGCTGTCCAGGGCTTCGAATGGATCCAGGTCTTTGGCTTTTTGTGAAAAGGAGCATGTTGAAATAAGTACAATAGCGGTCAAAAATACATATTTCATGGTCCAGGTATAGAAGGTTGTTACTTAAAAGACTCGAAATATGCCAAAATGTTACAACAAACAGGTAAAAAAATGATATCCGGTATAGATCTTTCAGTACCTAAGAGAGATCGGAACTGATTAACCTCAGGAATTCGCTTCTCGTTTCAATTTTCTCAAACTGACCACGAAAACCTGAAGTCGTTGTTACGGAATTTTGTTTTTGTACGCCCCGCATCATCATGCACATATGGGCAGCCTCAATAACAACGGCAACACCCTTGGGCCGTAGCGTTACGTTAATACATTCCAGAATATCATGCGTCAGGCGTTCCTGCACCTGCAAACGCCTTGCAAAGACGTCGACCACCCTTGGTATTTTGCTCAATCCCACAATATACCCGTTAGGAATGTAAGCAATATGAGCCTTCCCAAAAAATGGCAACATATGGTGTTCACAGAGGGAATACACCTCAATATCCTTGATGATCACCATATCGTCATAAGATTCTTTAAACATAGCACTCCTGAGGATTTCCACGGCGTCCTGTTTATAGCCCTGAGTGAGAAACAACATGGCTTTGGCGGCCCTTTCAGGCGTTTTTTCCAAACCCTCCCTGTTGACCTCTTCCCCAATATCATCAATTATTCTGGAAAAATGATCTTTTACCTCGTTGGTGATCTCAATATTGTATTCTTCTAGATATTTGTATGTTGACATCTGGTGCTTGCTGATTTTTGTTAGGTTAAATATGGTGATTTTTAACTAAACACCCGGCATTCCGGTTAATTTTTATACAGTTTCAAGGAGGCCCTGGCATTAGGTCGAATTAAAGCGCAATTCCCGACACAACTTTGGGATGAGATTATTATTTTTGCCATGCCTACGCTAATGTACACTATCAAGCTGAAAATTTAATGATGAATGATTGAAGCATCCAATATCCAAAAGTATTATGGAGAACTTCAGGTATTAAAGGGGGTCGATCTGAAGATCGAACAAGGTGAGATTGTATCGATTGTCGGACCGTCAGGAGCCGGAAAAACAACCTTGCTACAGATTTTAGGCACACTTGATCAATCTTCCAATAAAGCAAGCAGTACCCTGCATATCAACGCTATTGCCGTTAATGGACTCAACGACAGGGCCATGGCGAAATTCCGGAATGAACATATTGGTTTCATCTTTCAGTTTCATCAGCTATTACCTGAATTTACAGCGCTGGAAAATGTATGCATCCCGGCATTTATCAAAAAAACCCCCAGGGAAGCCGCAGAAAGAAAGGCAGAGGAACTTTTAGACTTCCTGGGTCTCAAAGACCGCTACCATCATAAACCCAGCGAACTTTCCGGAGGTGAGCAACAGCGGGTAGCGGTTGCAAGGGCTCTGGTAAATAATCCTTCGATCGTCTTGGCTGATGAACCCAGCGGGAACCTGGATACTGAAAGCGCCGATACCCTTCATAATCTTTTTTTCGAACTAAGGGATAAATTTGGCCAGACCTTTGTCATTGTGACACATAACCAGGAACTGGCGGATATGGCAGACCGTAAACTTACCATGGTAGACGGCCAAATTCTGTAACACAATGCTACACGAAATATGGAAGTTTCTTAAACATCCTGATTATAAGGTTGATGAAAACCTTAATATAAAGTATAGGTTAGATCTTACGTTAAAGCTTTTGGGAATATCACTGGTCATCAGCCTCGTCCTTGGGTTCCTCATTGGCGCCGTGGAATCCCTTGCCGAAATAGACCTTGGGAGGCATGCCATGGATGTTTTATTCGAGCAATATTCTGCGATTTTTATCTTAATTGCAGGGGTGGTACTCGCTCCTCTACTGGAAGAATTTTTTTTCAGGGGACCCATGATATTCTTTAAGAAGCAAGCTTATTTTAGGTATGTTTTCTACATGCTCACCCTGGCATTTGGTTTCTATCACCTTACCAACTTTGAAATTACCCCAACTATCCTGGTATTATCCCCGCTGCTGGTAGCCCCACAACTCTGTGTGGGCGCCCTGCTGGGATTTTTAAGGGTACGCTTTGGACTGTTGTGGGCAATAGGCCTCCACGCCGCCTATAACTTTGTCCTGATAGGCCCGGTCGTCCTGCTCGAAGTACTAAATATCCCATGGGAATGAAACCGCCCGAGTTAAAGGAATTTCTGGATGCCAAGGTCCTTGAATATAATCATCCCAGATTCATTGCATCCGACCCCATACAGGTTCCGCATTCTTTCTCCCGCAAGGAGGATATTGAGGTCAGCGGGTTCTTAACAGCGACCATTGCCTGGGGGAATCGAAAAAGTATCATTCGCAATGCTTTTAAAATGATGGCTTGTTTAGACAACGACCCCTTTCATTTTGTAATGCATCACAAAGCAAGCGATCTGAAGAAAATACAGCCCTTTGTGCACCGTACTTTTAATGATGTTGATCTGCTCTGTTTTATCAAAGGTCTCCGGCACCTTTATCAGGAGTATGGAGGGCTGGAGAGCATTTTCACGGCGAATGCAGTTACCGCCTCCCTGCAACCCGCCATTTCTGCCCTGAAGCAACACTTCTTTGAAATTCCCCATCCCACGCGCAGTACAAAACATATCTCCGACCCCTCACGAGGGTCTGCCGCCAAGCGAATCAATATGTTTTTAAGGTGGATGGTTAGAAAAGACAGGACCGGTGTCGACTTCGGAATATGGAATGGGATTGCCCCCAACCAATTGTCCTGTCCCCTGGATATACATTCGGGGAGGATTGCCAGGCAGCTTGGACTGTTGCATCGCCGCCAGAATGATGCCAAAGCCTTATTGGAACTAGACCTGGCGCTTCGCCTGCTAGACCCCGTTGATCCTGTAAAGTACGATTACGCCCTT
>DATGCB010000036.1:0-7396 GCA_035312365.1 Eudoraea sp.
CGCCCAGAAAAGTGTTGACCGATCTGGGAAATGATGTCGTAAACCTTCCTTTAAGGGAGTTGGGGATTACAGCCGAGGAATGGCGGCTGGGCAGTTTTTTTACCAAAGGCGCAAATACCTATGTGGGCGATAAAGGAGGAAGTATCGGTACACCGCTTGGGCTCATAAAATTTTTGGTGATGCTGGAGCAGGGAAATGTTGTGGACGCGCAGAGCAGTCTGGAAATGAAACGCCTGATGTATATGACTGACCGAAGGATCCGATATGCCCAGTCTCCGGCATTAAAAGAGGCCGCTGTCTACTTTAAATCCGGGAGCCTCTATAAATGTGACCGGAGCAAAGGTGAAGCCTGTGGCAAATATATGGGGAATGTGATCAACTATATGAATTCAGTGGCCATTGTGGAACACCCCGATAACTGTACGTACATGGTGGTCCTGATGACCAATGTGCTGCGGAAAAATTCGGCCAGTGATCACATGTATCTGGCGGGGAATATTGACAGACTCATTCGGAAGCACTAGTTAAATTAAGCATTGAATCTGCGGCTTCCCTGGCGAAGGTCTGCAACTTAAGGTTATCAGTTTTCAGGTATTTCTCAACCATTGGCAGGAATTTCGGATCTTTTTGCTGCCTGATGAGATACAGCACCGCAAGCTGTAACTTCAGATCATTTTCCACGAGTAAAAGTTGAAAACATTCCATTTCGGTGGGAACTTTATGTTTCATTTTCTGTAGTGCTTCCTCAGAAGAAATGTCCAGTGCAGATTCCTCTATAATAGGTATTAATGCTCGTTTTAGGTTTCCGGTAAGCAAATTGTCTAAAAATTCAATGGCATTGAACCTTACTTCCTGATTGTTACTGCGAAGTCCCTCGTAGGCAATTTCCACATCCCTTTGCACATAACGAAGCCCTAATAGCCTGAAGATACGTTCCAGTCCGGCATCGAGCCGTCGTTCTAAAAGTTCCAGGAGGCTTATGCGGGCATCACGTTCCTCTTCATTGATCTCTTTTTGGGATTTTTTGCGATTGCGATAAGAGATTACGATTTGTGTATGCATAGCTGATAAAGTCTGATCATACAATTTGCATTCCTCAAAAATTACGGCGACTATTTTGTATTTGTTGAATCTTAATTCCGGATTGGTTTTGCGTATATCGCTCAGGGCACGGACCACTTCCAGGCGCACGCTTAGATCGGTATCACCCAAAAGGCGGAAAAGGCCCTTTACGGCTTCCTGGGAGTTAAAAGCCTTTAGCGCAGCTGGGATGAATCTGCAGACGGTTAGGGGTGACAGGCGTTCCTTAACGGTATTTGTCAGAATAACGACTATTTTTGAACCGTAATTGTGCAAAGCACTGATCGCGGAAGTTCGGTGTTTCTTCTGCGGTAAAAAAGAAATGAGCTCCGAAACAAATCCGGGGTGCATACTGTATCCTGCAGCTTCGATGGCTACCTCCACAAATTCAGGATTTTCATGGCTGAAATGTTCGGAGATAAATGGATAAAATTGGGGGATGTTGGCGGCTCCGATCGTTTTTAAAAGTATTTTCCGCAAGGAAAAATCATCCCCTGTTTTACCTAACTCATTTATTTTTTTTCGTATGCGTTCTTTTAGTTGATAAGTGACCTTCAGGGAGTAATTGTCCCTTGCTTCGCGAGCCAGGCAATACAGGGATGCATTGGCAATCGTGGGGTCGGCATGGTTTAAATAGGTGTCATATACGAATGCGCTGTTTTTACCGGCGTGCAAAAGCAGGAATTCCAGGGTAGCCTGGGTAAGTTCCTCATCTTCCGTTGTCAGAAGATCAGGTATATCCGCAGGCATTGTCGAGGTATTTAAAAAATAGAGATTTTGTATGGCCGCTGTCCGGATCCTTGTAGAATCGTGGGTTAGGAGTTGCAATACATCCCCTTCAAATCGCCTGTCATTAATCTCCATTAATTTTTTAAGCATAAAGAGGATCTGTTCTTCAGTACCTTTATGAAAAACGGACTGCATACCGCGGATGACCGCTTCTTTCTTCAATGATGGGTCTTCAGGCCTTTCTGTCATTTCCGTGATCAGTCTCAGGTTATTCCGGAACGTTTTGTAATACTCTTTGCGCACCTGGAGAATAAAGTAGACCCAAATCCCAACCAGCGCCATAATAAAGGCGCTAATGTAGGCCGATGGCAGTTCAATGCCGTGAATGACAAAAATGAGCAAAAAACCGGCCACACCGGTTGCAATGCTATCCACGACTACATCAATAAATGACTTGGTTTTATTTTTTAGTTCAAAGGAAAGGGGCAATGCCAGTAGTTCCGTAGCACTTTTATGAACAGATTGTTTCAATACCCCGTCCATGGCTTTAATTACAACCACCACCGAAAGTTCGGGTAGAATCAAAAAGAAAAGGCTTCCCGCAAAAATTCCAAATGGCAACAATAATAGTGAAAACCCAACCCCCCAAATACCGACAATTCTATGTGTAAAAAAAAGCTGGATACCCAGGGAAAGCAGGTTGAAGGTTGAAAACCAAAAGGCAAAGAATGAGGTGAGTTCCTCGGGATCCCGAATGGCGGCGGCCGCAAAATCGCTAAACTGGTAATCCACTAATTTGGCCACCAAAACACTCACGGCTACAATACTGGCTATATACGTCAGGTGCTTTGATTTTTGTATGAGGCGCAAGGGTCTTTCGGCATTAGAAACCGTTCTCTTTTTCGGCTTGAATTCCCCTAATTTTTTTACTCTGGAACGCCATATTCTGTTCAGCAACGGAATACAGAAGATCAGTAAAAATGCTGCGAGGAAGACCAGATGTTCAGTTCCGATCACCGGAGCGAGGATAGACGTCAGATAGCCTCCTGAAATGCCTCCCAAAATGGCCCCTGACCCTATAAAACCGAAGAGGCGTTTTGCCTCCCTGACATTATAGACTAAATTGGCCAGTACCCAAAATTGTGAGGCCGACAGGACTGCGTAAATTGCGACCCATACGTAAAAGAAATACAACAGCCATCCCCCGATAATGTTCATTTTTAAGAGAATACCAAGGCCCACCAATATTAGGATAGACCCCATCAGCGTGACTTCAATTATTTTATTGAGGGAGAATTTAGAGAGAGCCCTGGAATAGAAAAAAGAACTGACAATGGCTGTTACCGCGACCAACAGAAAGGCAATGGGCAATTGTTCCACGCCCAGTTCTGAAAGAAAAAGGGCGTTTACCGTTGGTTTAATGATAAGCAATACGGCAATGATCAAAAAGATATAGGAAAGCATCCAAAGAGAAATTTTGAATTCCCCTTCCCGGACGTCAAAAACTTTCTGTATTACCTTTTGGAGCATATTATCATTTGAGAGGCGGGACTACTTTGTAGTCAGGGAAGCCCCTTTTTTTAGTACCTTTTCAATGGGTCCAACCAAATTCCGGATGATCTGTTCGCCGCTCGAATCATCGATCAAGGCCACTAATATATAACGTCTATCCGGGGCTTGCCCCCAAACCAAAACAGAATCTGAGTGAAAATTTCGCCATGACCCCGACTTTCTGAACAATCGCGCATTAGGGGCAATTTTATCCAGGGTATTTACAAACTTATGATGCAATGCAGGGTTTTCCATAATGTCTAACATCTGCCGGGAACGCTGTTCGTTCACCAGTTTTCCGTTCGCCAAAAGGTAGTAATATCTGCACACCTGGGTAACAGTGGCCGCGTGGCTCAAATTTTTAAGTGGTTCTCTGTTTGTATTTCCACCGCCACCATATCGTTTGCCTACCCACAGGCCTCCACCTGTATCCTCATCATAAAATTCATAAATAGGGTTGGTCATGACTTTTTCGATTTTTTCATAGCCCAATCGATCGATCATTCGCGTGGATGCCGCATTATTTGATTTACTGATCATCAAACGCATGTCAGCCGTAATTTCCGGAGTTTCTCTCAATTCGCCCCCTTCAATGGCGTCCATAGCGGCCAGCAGAATGGCAATTTTTGGCAGGCTTGCCGCGTACATCATATGGTTGCCATTGATCCTTGCAAACCGGACGTTTTCCGGATCCCTCAAATCAACCAGCCCAACCGCCATTTTCTTTTGTGCGATGAGTTGCCTCCATTTAGGATCAAGCAGCAATTCCTTTTCCAAACCGGCCTGTAAGGAACTGTCGAGAAGTTTGCGCAAAGGCTGAATTTTTACGTCTGCAACCTTTATAGGTAAGTCGCTCTGGGCAATCGCACAAGAAGTCAGGATACAGGTAATAAACAAAAATATAAACCTTGCTTTCATAGGTCCTTTCGAAGGTTAAAAAATGTAGTTAAATGTACTGTATCCTTCTCTGGATAATCTGTTAAATTTTAGTATTCCCCTTTTACGGGATTCTTCAGGTATATTGCCTATTGATAACGGATTGAAGTTACATTAATTGTTAAAATTCAGGGAATAAGAGAAGGGTTTAAAGCCAGAGGTAAGGGTGCTGGCCGCATGGAATTCTTACAACCGGCCCTAACTTTAACCAGTTTGCATGAAGGAACTCATTTCGGTGACAGGGCTGTTTTCATTTTTTTCCGGATTTCCTGCAAACATAAATTTCCCAGGCTTCCTTCATGGGTATGCTGGATATCTTTTTTGGGGTTAAAGGTTCCGGCTTCTATCTCCTGCCCCATTTTTTTATAGGCATCCCTGAAAGGCATACCGCCCTGTACGAGCTCGTTTAAGGTATCGACACTAAAGAGATAATCGTATTTGGGATCGTCTAAAATAGCCTTATTCACCCTGATTTCTTTAAGGCTGAAGTACATCATATCAAGACAGGCTTTCATATCCTGTATCGCCGGGATAATGATTTCTTTTACCAATTGAAGGTCCCTGTGATACCCACTGGGCAGGTTATTTGTGATCAAAACCAGCTGATTTGGGACGGCCTGAATATTATTGCATTTCGCCCTGATAAGTTCAAAGACATCCGGATTTTTTTTGTGGGGCATAATGCTACTGCCGGTGGTCAGTTCATCAGGGAAGGATATAAAATCAAAATTCTGACTCATATACAAACAAATGTCCATCGACAATTTTGAAACCGTTGCCCCAATACCGGCCAGCCCAAAAGCTGTAGCTTTTTCCACCTTTCCCCTGCCCATCTGGGCGGCCACCACGTTGTATTTCATGTCCTCAAAATTCAATGCCCTGGTTGTAAATCCCCTGTCAATGGGAAAGGAACTCCCATAGCCCGCCGCGCTTCCCAATGGGTTTTGATCCGCCACCTTGTACGCCGCATTGATAAAATGCAGGTCGTCTATCAAACATTCAGCATAAGCAGAGAACCACAAACCAAAGGAAGAAGGCATGGCGATCTGTAAATGAGTATACCCGGGCAGGAGTATGTCCCTGTATTCAGCTGCCAGGTTTATCAGCAGATCAAAGAGTTTTTTTACCTGTGCTGTGATCTCTTTCAATTCATCCTTTAAATACAATTGCATGGCAACCAACACCTGATCATTCCGGGACCTGGCAGTATGAATTTTTTTTCCGGTATCTCCCAATTTTTCAGTCAGTAAAAATTCGATCCTCGAATGCATGTCCTCAAATTCGGATCCTATTGTAAAGTCACCCTTATCTATGGCAAGCGCCAACACATCCAATTCCCTTACCAATGCCAACGTTTCTTCCGGGGTAATTAAACCAATTTCACCCAACATGCGCGCATGGGCTCTGGAGGCAATTATGTCGTATCTGGCCAGGACCATATCTAGTTCACGGTCATTCCCTACTGTAAATTGATCTATTTTTTGATCGGTGTTAGTTCCTTTATCCCAGAGTTTCATTGTTCAGGTAGTTAGTAATTAGTCGTCAATTGTTAGTAATTGCATTCAAATGTCAGGTTTAAGTTAAAAACCTGTCCAATAGTTTAATATACAAATCTATCCCCTCTTCAATTTCCCTGATGTAAATAAATTCATCCGCGGAATGGGAGCGGGTACTGTCACCAGGCCCCATTTTCAAGGATTGGCAACTCAACACTGCCTGGTCAGACAGCGTTGGTGATCCATAGGTGTTTCGCCCCAGTTCTTTACCGGCAAGGACCAGCGGATGACCTGGATCTATGGAGGACGAATTGAGTCTTAAAGATCGGGATTTCAGGTTGCAGGGTGCCTCTTTAGCCAGTATCTCCGCTATTTCCTGATTGCTGTAGCAATCGTTCACCCGCACATCGATTACAAGGTCTACTTTGGCGGGAACCACATTATGCTGGCTGCCCGCATTGATTTGGGTCACCGTTAGCTTGACGGCTCCCAATACCTCAGATATTTTTTCGAAGGAATAGTTTTTGAACCACTCCAATACGGCTATAGTGTTGTAGATAGCGTTATTATCGTTAGGGTGGGCCGCGTGAGACGGTGTGCCGTGGACTTCAGCATCGAATATCACCAACCCTTTTTCGGCTATGGCAAGGTGCATCAAAGTAGGTTCCCCAACCAGGGCCACATCTATTACCGGAAGTATTGGGAGCATACTGTTTAGTCCATTGGCTCCCGAAGTTTCTTCTTCCGCTGATGCCACAAGGACGATATTATGGTTCATGTCCCTGGCATCATAGAAATAGGTAAATGCCGCAATCAATGATACCAGGCATCCGCCCGCATCATTGCTTCCCAACCCGTACAATTTATCATCTTCAATCCGGGGTTGAAAAGGATCCATTGTATAGGCTGTATTGGGTTGGACTGTATCGTGATGTGAATTCAGTAATAGGGTAGGTTTGTCCTCATCAAAATATTTATTGAAGGCATATACATTATTCATTTTCCGTTTAAATGGGATTTCAAATGAGGAGAACCACCCTTCAATGGCATCCGCCGTTTTGTCCTCCATGGAAGAAAATGAGGGAATGGAAATCATTTTTTTTAAAAGATCAAGTGCCTTTTCCGTAAGTAGGTGTTGTTCCTTCTTCATAGGGTAATGGTCGTATAAAGTTTTGAACCGGTCCTGAGCATATCGATATCCCCTATGCATACTTTACTCACCCTTTTGTCCAGGGCATGAAAACAGTTTTCCAGTTTGGGTAACATCCCCTCCTGAATAATTCCATTATTTCGGAGATCTTCATATGATTTTTTATCGATATGACTTATAACCGATGCGTCATCTTTTATATCCCGCAGCACCCCTTTTTTTTCAAAGCAATAATATAGGGTAGTTTCAAAATCCTGACTCATGGCAATGGCCAGTTCTGATGCAATAGTGTCTGCATTCGTATTCAATAATTGTCCCTTGCCATTATGCGTAAGAGCACAGAATACCGGTGTAACTCCCGCTTCGAGAAGTCGGGATACCATCTGCCCGTTTACATGGTCAATATCCCCTGCAAAACCATAATCAATTTCTCCTACAGGACGTTTATGCGCAA
>DATGCB010000037.1:0-3877 GCA_035312365.1 Eudoraea sp.
ATCAGTGAAGTATTTCCCCTGCCTAATCAGAATCTGAAGGATCTTGTTAATGCGACCGTGCATCACAGCTGGCAATTTAGAAAGTTTGCCCGCACGCTGCTCGACACCATCATCGCGAAGGAAAAAGGGAAAGAACGTATCCTTAAGTTGACGGAGCAACTAAATGGTGAGGAATTGCGTTATATTAACAGTAAATTGCAGTCCGAATGAGAGCCATGGTAATTTCCGGGGGAGGGAGCAAGGGAGCCTTTGCAGGTGGGGTTGCCCAATACCTTATGGAAGAAGTTGAACATTCCTACGACCTTTTTCTCGGGACCTCCACAGGAAGTTTACTCATTTCGCATCTCGCCCTCCAAAAAATACAGAAAATAAAAGAAGTTTATACTTCGGTGAACCAGGACAGTATCTTCAGCAATTGCCCCTTTACCATTCAAAAAAAATACGGGGTGGCAAACATAGCCATCAATCACTGGAATGTCCTCAAGAATTTTTACAGGGGGAGTAAGACCTTTGGGGAAAGCGATCATTTACTGGAACTCATACGCAGGACCATTACTCCCGAGGAGTTCGAAATTCTGAAGCAGGGGCCAAAGGATATTGTAGTGACGGTGGCCAATTTGTCCCTGAACCAGGTGGAATATAAATCGATCAATGATTTTGATTACGATGATTTTTGCGAATGGGTATGGATCTCCTGCAATTACACGCCATTTATGAGCCTGGTGCGAAAAGAAGGTTGTGAATATGCGGATGGCGGACTTGGCAGCATGGTCCCCATAGAAGAGGCATTGCGCAGGGGTGCAACGGTCGTGGATGCTATTATTTTACATACGGAGGTTACGCATTTTAATCGAATGCCCTCTAAAAATGTTTTTTCCCTGTTGACCAGCATGTTCAGTTTTATGCTGGACCGGATAGAATATCAGAACATCCGTATCGGAAAATTTGTGGCCAATCACAACAATGCCATCATCAATTTTTATTATACACCCACAGTGCTGACGACCAACTCACTGATTTTTGATAAGGAAAAAATGACTTCCTGGTGGGAAAGTGGCTATAGCTATGCCAAAGACAAGAGTATTCAACTCAATGAAATTGAACCCGAGCAAAGGCAGGCAACAATATAAACAGGCTGTTCAAAATGGGAGAGTTTTGAGTGGCTGCATAATTAAATTACCAAAGTTCCCCAATCTCCTTTTTCACAAAGGAGAGGGCCGTGGCGGACGGCGAAGATTTGTCCATGGTTTGGGTCAGGATATCTTCCCGCAATTTATCGGCGGAATCGGTTTCACTCATTCCTGCCTTACGGATCATCTGGATCGTCGCACTTTTGGCGGCCTTGATGATATTCCAGCATTCATCGCTCATATAAATCTGTTGGGAAAGATTGTGATCGAATTCATTTTCGATACTTTTGATCAGCAGATTTTCATAGGCATTCTTATCTGCAGATTTCGGGGCCACCCGAACCACAAGGCTGGGGATGGAGATCCGTTCTAAAAATAAAGCCATTCTCTCATAGGCCTGTAGCCGGATAGGCATCGCATTCTTCTGGGAGTCCTTATGAAGGAGAAACCTTCTTCTGCCTTCTTCGTTATTGGTGTGCAGTCTGAAAAAATAAAAGGCTACCGCTCCGGTTACCACCGCAGGCAGCAGGTAAGCAAAAAGTTGGAATATTCCGTCTCCGGTCATGGTGTTGGTTTTTGGTTCTTTGAAGTACAACGTTTGATAGGGGTAAAAATTATATTACCCGCCTGCCGTGAATTGATGACTAATGGCCATTCTTCATATTTTCCCTGACCATCAGATAGAATTGCTGGTATTTAGGATGTATTTTTACGTTGATGCCCTCTTTAAAATTACCATCCCTCCCCAGGGTGATTATGCGCCCCGGATCAATCTCGTAATTTTTCTGAAGAAGGGCCGCTACAGAATTTGCCTGATTAGCCGCTACGTCAATCTCACCGGTCATAGTCAGGCCCTCTATAGTTATCGCCATATCGGGGTTAGCCTTCAGTATTTTTGAAATTTTGGCAAGCCATTCCTCTGCCGCAGCGGCTACCTCTGTATTACTGCTTCCCCCAAAAAGCGTTTCAAGGTCCGAAGAAATCACAACGGCCCCGTTGCTCACCGATATCCTTGCATTTTCTCCAAGGGTCTGTTTGGCATTTGTCAATACCACAATCGCTGTTGAATCATTCCTTGAAATTGCATTATTGATGGATTTTAACTGTTTTTCCTTTTGTTCAAGACTCCCCAGCGCCTGATTGATCGCAGTGGAATTCTTATTGGAAACTTCTGCAAAACTGTTGAGGTTTTTAAGGAGCGTCGCATTGGCATCCTGAAGTTCCTTTACCTGCTCCTCGTAGGATTCGGCCTTTTCCACACTTATCCTTTCATTTTTCCGGGCATCAAGCACTTCCATTTTGGTAGCCTGCAGTTCCGACTTCAGTTCCGCAATTTCCGCAATTAATTCGCTCTTTTTTTGGGCAATTGCAGCGGTAGCACAGAGCAATAGAATTGTAAATAATAGTAGTGATCTTTTCATAATAGTGTTATAAAGATGGCCTGTGCCATCTAATTCCAGGGACAAAAATATATTATTTAGATTTCTCTGAAGCAGATTTAACTCCTAAATAAGGGCAATAATTTTTTCCTGCCTCCCACTAAAGGAAACGTGGTCACAGGGTCCCGGTTTGGAGTAGGGGACCCTGAATCCCATGGAGTGTACTCCTTACTTGTTCAAATAATCCAGGGACATTTCCGTCATTGCCCTGACCCCTAATAGTAAGCCAGTGTCATCGATTTTAAAATCCGGGGTATGGTGCGGAAAAGATTCTGTTGTTCCCGCTGCCATTCCTCCGAGGGAGATGAAAAAACCGGGGATTTCATTTTGGAAATACGAGAAATCTTCTGCCCCTGTTCTGGCTTTTTCGGTCTGTACATTTGCCTCCCCGGCTACCCGCTTTAAGGTGGGCAGCATCTGCTTTACCAGTTTGGGTTCATTATAGGTAATGTCAGTGGCATTCAGGATCTCGATGGTGGCTTCCCCTCCATAGGCCCTGGCAATTGTAGGTACCATTTCCTCCATTCTTTTATTGATATGGGCCCTCATGTCATAATCAAGTGTTCTGATGGTGCCTATCATTTCAGCGCTTTCCGGAATGATGTTGAACCGAACCCCACTCGTGATCTTCCCTACCGTTATTACGGCGGCTTCATTGGTCAGGTTGGTTTCCCTGCTGATAATGGTTTGCAAACCATCTATGATCTTAGCACTGATAAGGATCGGATCCACTCCCGACCAGGGCTGCGACCCATGACTTTGTTTTCCTTTGACATTGATGGTAAAACTCTGGGCGGCTGCCATGGCCCCCCCTGATTTGTATCGGATAACACCAATGGGTGTCTGAGAATTTATGTGCAGCCCGAAAATGGCATCCACATCCGGGTTTTTTAACACCCCTTCCTTTACCATAAGGAGGGCACCTCCTTCTTCCCCGGGTGGGGGACCCTCTTCGGCTGGTTGAAAAATGAATTTGACCGTACCCTTAATTTTATTTTTATTTTTGGAAAGCACTTCGGCAACACCCATCAAAATGGCGACATGGGTATCGTGGCCGCATGCATGCATTACACCCACTTCCTGCCCCAGGAATTCTGCGGTAACATTCGATTTAAAGGGCAGGTCGTTTCGCTCCGTCACCGGCAGGGCATCCATATCTGCCCGCAAACCTACCACTTTCCCGGGATGATTTCCCTTCAGTACACCTACCACGCCGGTATGTGCCACTCCTGTTTGTACCTCTATTCCCAGGGACCTCAGATGGGCAGCGACTTTTTCCGCCGTTTTAAATTCGCGATTGGATAATTC
>DATGCB010000038.1:0-2338 GCA_035312365.1 Eudoraea sp.
TCTTATTGGCAGCCATTTGAACCTGTGGCAAACGGTTACCGCCATTGTACTCGATGCGGACAAGCCGGGCATCATCATTTGCGGTAAACCATCCAGAACCATATTCCAGCATATATAAATCGCCGTTGGACGCAAATTGCATGTCCATTGGGTTGCTAAAGCGATAACTGGGCATAAAGCGTTCCATGGATTTTAGGTTCCCTTCTTCATCCATGGTTATTGACATGATCCAACCACGCATCCATTCATAGGCGAAAAACTTACCGTCATAATATTTTGGGAAGGCACGTTCGGCTCCTTCAAAATCTTCTGAATAAAACACCGGCCCGGCCATGGCGTTTCTTCCTCCCGAACCTACCATAGGAAATTCTTCCGATTCCCCATACGGATACCAAACAAAAGCCTCTTCCGCCGGTGGTAATGTTTCTAAACCTGTATTATTTGGCGATGTATTTCTTGGTGCTTTTGCATCCCATTTTTCCAAGGATTTTTCATTGGCGAAATCATATTTTACATAGGCTTTATTGTTACCTACAAAATGTAGCCAACCAACATTTCCCGCTTTTTGTGCCTGACCGATTTCGTCATGGCCGGCCGGTCCGCGTAAACTATCCGGTTCATTGGCATCAGGACCTACGTCACCCCAATACAGAAATCCTGTATGTTGGTCAATGGAGATGCGGAAAGGGTTTCGGTGCCCCATCGTATAAATTTCGGGTTTTGTTTGGGGCGTTCCTTTGGGAAATAGATTGCCCTCTCGAATGCTGTAGGTACCATCAGCATTGGGTTTGATTCGAATAATTTTGCCACGCAGGTCATTGGTGTTTGCCGATGATTTTTGGGCATCCCATGGGCCCCGCCCGGGTCTTTCGTCCGACGGGCTGTACACGGAAGCACGGGGACTGGTATTATCGCCTGTCGATAAATACAGATTTCCCTCTTTGTCCCAGGCAATGGAGCCACCAGTATGACAACACTGTTCTCTTTGCGTTGGTACTTTTAATATAACCTTTTCAGATTCCATCAGTAATTCTTCCCCTTGCAACTCAAATCGAGATAAGAAGTTCGCAGATTCGTCCAAGGAGGAATAATACATATAGATCCAATGGTTATCCTTGAAATTCGGATCAATATTGAGTCCTAACAAACCATCCTCGGCTACAGATTCCTCACCTTCTTTATTGACATATTTTAAACTCACCGGTATTTTGGCAATGGTCTTTAGTTCCTGTGTTTTGGTGTTGATTAGGCGCACCTCCCCTTTGCGCTGAATGAACAGAACATGTTCATCGTCCAGAAGGGCCAATTCCATGGGCTCATCCAATTTCTCGGCCAGGATTACTTTGGTAAAACGGTTCTCTTCAGGCCTGGCCATTGCATAATCCAAAGGTTTGGCGGAATCACCACCCGTAACATAGTGGATTCCGGCCCAAAGATGATTAAGAAAGAGGGGGTCGGAATAAGTTTGATCGGTATGGCCCATAGCCGTATAGAAAGAACGGCCCCCATTAAATTCCTGATACCAGCTCATGGGATGATAATCGGGATTGCTACCACCCTGATAACTGGTATCGTCAATGGTCAATACTACATTGATATTCGGGGATATATTCTTAAAACTATAGAACTCGTCTTCACGCTCGAAATCGTCGGGCATACCTTTGGTGGCCCAGTGGTCCTTTTCCGTGACCGTGAATTTTCCTTTCTGAACGTTACTGGGCGTCAAAGGATGGTCCTGAAAATAGGCGCCTACCAATTGACCGTACCATGGCCATTCATATTCGGTATCGGTGGCGGAATGCACGCCTACATAACCCCCACCAGCTTGTATATAACGTTCAAAACTGGCCTGTTGCTCGTCGTTCAAGACATCTCCCGTGGTATTTAGGAACACCACTGCGTTGTATTTTTTAAGTTCCTTTTCATTGAACTGTTCGGCATCTTCGGTAAAGGTGACCTCAAACTCTTTTTCCTCGGCCATTTTAGATAGCGCGGTTTTGCCAGCTGCAATTGATTCATGTCTAAAGGCATCAGTCTTACTGAATACCAGCAGATGTTTTTTTTGCGCCTGCGCACAGGACAGGATTAGAAAAATGCTTGAGAGGAATGCGGCAATGAATTTAATGAATCTCATGTTTAACGTTTTATAAATTAGGCAAATATAGAACTATTTTTCTATTGTCTATTAAAAAGACAATAAATGTTTACCTTTGTCACTATATTAGATGTTAAACACAGCTATTTTCACTGAATTCCGTGCCGGAGTGCTTAGTGTTGCGCACCTTTAACAATTAAGAACCTATGAAATCATACAACCCAGAAAATTTCATCCAGCAAC
>DATGCB010000039.1:0-6145 GCA_035312365.1 Eudoraea sp.
ATTTCGGGCCGTGCCTTTGAAAATTAGATTCCCTGCCTCATCACCCTTCCAAGCCTTAATAAAAGAGAAATCCGCTTGAAAGGCTTTTTCGAGCACATACATTTTTCCATTAAACTCCCTGGTTTCCTTTCCAATGGCTACTTCGGTGCCATAGCCTGCAGGGGTATAAAAAGCCGGAAAGCCAGCTTGCGCGGCCCTGCATTTTTCCGCAAGAGTCCCCTGCGGTGTTAATTCCACCTCCAACTCGCCACTTAGCATCTGCCGTTCAAACTCGTCGTTCTCCCCCACATAGGAAGATATCATTTTCCTTATCTGATGTTGTTGCAGCAAAAGGCCCAGGCCAAAATCGTCCACCCCGGCATTATTACTTATACAGGTAATATCCCTGATTCCCAGCCGAACGAGTTCTGCAATGGCCTTCTCCGGAATGCCACAGAGGCCAAAACCCCCAAGCATGAATGTCATTCCATCTCGTACACCTTCAAGCGCTTCGTGTACATCTTTTACGGTTTTCTTTATCATATACGTCAAGCCGGAATAAAAGCGAAATACATCATTTCACAATGTTACTAAAATACATTATTAAATAAAAAAACCCGCTCAAATGCGGGATTAATTCTATCACGTTCCACAGGATTTTATATGATTCGGAAATTCTTAAAAGTCCAGATCATCCAGGTCATCATCCAGATCAACATCTTTCTGTATGTCTTCAATGACCTTGCTACAATCCAAATTAATGGACATTTCCTCAGGTTCCGGAAACGTCCCATCCGACACGCCTAATTCCTTGTCAGCATAGTTTTTTTTCATATACAGACCCCAGATAGGCAGTGCCATGGATGCCCCCTGTCCATAGTTCAGGGTTTTAAAATGTATTGCCCTGTTATCGCCCCCGACCCAAACGCCGGTAACCAAATTTGGAACCATTCCCATAAACCATCCGTCACTCTGGTTCTGGGTGGTCCCGGTTTTACCGGCAATAGGATTTTTAAACTCGTAGGGGTAGCCAGTGATGATCTCTTTATATACGGAGTTGTTTGTATTAATATTATGTCGCAAACGAGTCCCGGACCCTCCTTCCGTGACTCCCATCATCAGATCAATCATGGCATAAGACACCTCTTTGCTCAGTACATCCCTGGTTTCGGGGACGTATTCATAAAGCACCGTACCGTTTTTATCCTCAATCCTGGTAACCATGACCGGTTTTACATAGACCCCCTGGTTTACGAAAGTCCCGTAGGCGCCGACCATTTCATAGACATTAAATTCGGGGGTCCCCAGGGCAATAGCAGGAACTTCCAGTATTTCCCGAGTCAGTCCTAAATTTTTTACAATGGCAACCACCGGTTTAGGGCCCACCCTGTCAATAAGCTGAGCGGTCACCGTATTCACGGAATTGGCCAGGGCATGTTTAAGTGTGTACATTTTCCCTGAATATTTACCGTCCGCATTTTTAGGACACCAGGCTTCCATGTTTCCGTGTTTTCCGGCCTCAATACAATACTGGCTGTCTGGCAGGGAATCGCAGGGGGAATACCGCAATTGATCAATGGCCGCGGCATATACAAAAGGTTTAAAGGTAGATCCTGCCTGCCTTGCGCCCTGGATCACATGGTCATATTGAAAATGCTTATAATTAAGTCCGCCCACCCATGCTTTTACGTGCCCGGTCTGGGGTTCCATGGACATCATTGCAGCACGGAGAAAAGTCTTGTAATATCGTATGGAATCCAGGGGGGTCATGATCGTATCTTTTTCCTGGGTTTCCCTATTCCAGTCAAAAACCGTCATTTCGGTTTTCTTTGTAAAGGAGGTTCTGATCTCATCCTCGGACTTACCCTCAGCCACCATGCCCTTCCACCGTGATGAATTTTTCATGGCCCGTTCCATGATTGCATCGATCTCGGCATTATCCAGTTCCAGAAATGGTGTAGTGTTATTACGTGCGGGCGTATTTTGGTGGAAAAATTCTGCCTGCAGGTTTTTCATATGCTCGGCGGTTGCCTCTTCCGCATTTTTTTGCATTCGGGAGTCAATCGTGGTGTAGACCTTTAGTCCGTCCAAATAAATATTCCAACGGTCTCGCTCCCCTTCTAAAGCGGGTTTCGGGTTTTTATCGATCCATTCGTTCAGAAATCCCTGTAAATACATTCGGAAATAGGTCGCCAGGCCTTCCCTGTGACTTTCCGGGCTAAAATTGATATCCATTTTAAGGGCCTGAAGCGAATCCTTTTCCTTTTCGGTGATAAAATCGTATTTTTCCATTTGGCTCAACACCGTATTTCTCCGATCCAGCATCAGTTGTTCCCGCCGAATGGGGTTGTAAAGTGATGCATTCTTCAACATTCCCACCAGAACCGCAGATTCTTCGGTCTTAAGATTTATGGGTTCCTTCCCGAAATAGATCCGGGAGGCAGAACGGATTCCATCGGCGTTATACAGGAAATCATACTCGTTCATATACATCGCTATGATTTCTTCCTTGGTATATTGACGCTCCAATCGGATGGCGATGACCCATTCCTTCGCTTTTTGCAGGATCCGGTCTACCGTACTGGCGGAAGCCCTTTCAGTAAATAACAGCTTGGACAGCTGTTGTGAAATTGTACTTGCCCCTCCCCGGCTTCCCAAAAAGAAAAGGGCTCTTAGAGTACCCCGTGCGTCTATCCCTGAGTGATCGTAATAACGCACATCTTCGGTAGCCACCAGGGCATGTACAAGATTTTCGGGAAGGTCGCTATAAGCAATCGGAGTTCGGTTATCGTTGAGATAGAACTTCCCAAGCGTTTCTCCATCTGCAGAAATAATTTCGGTTGCCAAATTGGTCTGTGGGCTCTCGAGCCTTTCGAAGGTGGGCATCTCACCAAAAACCCCCCAGGATGCAAGCATAAAAAGAAGAAACGTGAAAAAAGTTCCGGCAGCAAATAAAATCCAAAACCACTTAATGAATCTAAAAAAATTAGGGGGGGTCACTTTTTTGGCCATCTTCTAATTACTTTTTTCAATTTCAAAACCGACATCTGTTATTCCCTGCAGATCCACAATACCATTGATGCTTCCATTCTTCCGCATGGCGTGGGATAATTGTAAGGTATATACGCCATTAACGGGAAAAACGATGTTTTCCTTATACCACAATTTATTTTCTTTAATACTGCCATACCCCTTACCAAGCCATTGGCCATCAGGTAAGGCCATCTCATATTCAAGGGTATCCCTGAACGTTTTTCCATCCGGAAAACTCATTTCAGCGATTAAAAAAAGGTTGCTGTAGGGATAGGTTTCATCAGTACGAATATTGATAAAGACATTGTGCAGACCTGTGGAATCCGGTGCCGAAAACGTAAACTCAATGGGCTCGTCCTTGCTCCAGTGGCCACCCTCAGTGGCCTTATACTGTGAGAGCAGAAGCCCATCCGAACAGGAAAAGCAACAAATAAAGGCAAGAATAACAATCAGGTAATTACGCATTTCTGGCAGGTCTTTTCTTTTGATTCCGGCGCTTTTTGTTTTTGTGGCTTTTGCTGCGGCGTTTTGGCCTGTCAAAGCGGGTAAGACTGTCCTGGCCCACCACGTTTTCAAATACCACCTGTTCTTCACGCATGTTGTCGGCAGCGTATTCCTCCAGGCCATGTACCTTCTCCTTTTTATTATTTCTCTCAATAATTTCGTGGACCTGCTGTTTGGTCAACTCATGCCAGTTGGCGGGATCTTCTTTATAGGAAAACCACAAAGCCCCCTTAAAAATATCGGTCTTCTGGCAAAACGCCAATCCTTTATCCGTAACGAGTTTGGTGTCCTGGGCAGGAAAATCCTTCAGGGCATCCAGGTAAACATCGAGTTCATAGTTCAGGCAGCACTTTAGTTTCCCACATTGACCAGCCAGTTTTTGGGGATTGAGGGAGAGTTGCTGATACCGGGCTGCGGAGGTGCTTACGGATCTGAAATCGGAAAGCCATGTAGAACAGCACAATTCACGGCCGCACGAGCCGATGCCTCCCAGACGCTGTGCTTCCTGCCTGTATCCAATTTGCCGCATTTCGATCCGGATGCCGAAAGCCTTGGCCATGTCTTTGATCAATTGCCTGAAATCTACCCGTTCTTCGGCCGTGTAGTAAAAAGTAGCTTTAGAACCATCTCCCTGAAATTCTACATCGGAGATTTTCATTTCAAGCTTAAGAATGATGGCAATCTCCCTGGCCCGTTTTTTTATCTCTTCTTCCTTGTTCCGACATTTTTGCCATTTATCGATGTCTTTCTGAGATGCCTTCCTGTAAATTTTGAGGACCGCATCACTATCGAGGGCGACTTTTTTCCTTTTCATTTGCACCTTTACGAGCTCCCCTGTCAGGGTCACCATGCCTACATCGTGCCCCGATATTGCCTGCGTTGCCACAATATCCCCTATGGAAAGTGAAAGATTTTCAACATTCCTGAAAAAGTGCTTCCTGCTATTTTTAAACCGGACTTCAACGCATTCAAACGGATTTTGCCCGTTTGGGAGAGCCATGTTGGAAAGCCAGTCAAATACGGTTAATTTATTACAACCATCGGTGCCGCATGTTCCATTATTCCTGCACCCCTGAGGTTGTCCTTCCTTACCGGTTGAACAACTGTTACAACCCATATTTTGTATCTTGATTTGGCCTAAACCCACTGTTTTTGCCAAAAAAGGTTCATATTAAACTTAATTGTAAAGATAAGATAATTTGAGTTGGAATTGAAGCCGACACCAGGCTGTTTTCATGCAGGTATCCTCAGAAGCCCCGGGGGTCGGTTGCTGACCACCTACATTGCCACCTCAGGTTTTTGTCAGCTAGTGCCTGTATACCGTTCACCCAATGCCCTGCCGCCTACTTTTTGTATTTCAATACCTCTGAACGACCTTTTTTAAATATTTTGTTGCTAACCACCTTTCCCTTTCTCAATTTTTTTTGAATTTCACGGGGCAGGGCATGGACCTCTTTACACGTAGCGGAACAACAATGATCCATTCGTTCGGCACATTCCTTACATTGAATAAACAACAAATGACAGGCTTCATTGGCGCAATTAACATGGCTGTCGCAGGGCTGACCACATTGATGGCAATTGGAAATGACATCATCCGTTATGCGTTCTCCCCGCCGGTGATCAAAGACAAAATTTTTCCCCAAAAACTTATTTTCCAGCTTTAATTGCTCAACCTGCCGGACGTAATCAATAATGCCGCCTTCTAACTGGTAAACGTTTTTAAATCCCCTGTGTTTGTAATATGCGCTGGCCTTTTCGCACCGTATGCCGCCGGTGCAGTACATCACCAGTTTCCTATCTTCTTTGTGTTTTTCCAGGTCCCTTTCGATTATTTCCAAAGAATCACGAAAAGTGTCAACATCCGGGGTGATCGCATTTTTAAAATGTCCGATTTCACTTTCGTAATGGTTGCGCATATCCACCAGCAGCGTATCGGGATCCTCTATGAGTTCATTGAATTCCCGGGCGCCCACATGGGTTCCCTTATCGGTAACATCAAAGGAACTGTCATTGAGTCCGTCAGCAACAATTTTTTTGCGAACCTTCACCTTCAGTTTTAGAAATGATTTGTTATGTTGTTCCAAGGCAATGTTAAGGCGAACATTTTCGAGAAAGGAAATACTGTCCAAATGATCCTTAAAGGCATCAAAATGGTCGGCAGGTACCGATAACTGGGCGTTAATTCCCTCACTGGCAATATAGATCCGTCCCAGAACATCCAGTTCATTCCAATGAATAAATACATGGTTTCGAAAAATCTGCGGATTGCCTATATGTGCATATTTATAGAAAGAGATGGTCAGGCGTTCCTGCCCGGCCCGCTCAATAAGAGCCTCCCTTTCCCTTGCACTTAACGTATTGTACAGTTGCATGCTATACCAATATTTTAAGTCTGCCCGCCAGATGGCAGGTTTCAGGGATTCATAGTGGCAAAAATAATAAATCTCCCCGGATTTTGCCTATAACTGAACCTCTTTTGCAGCCTGGATACCTAGATTTAAATGATTTCACCGAAAGGGTGTCCGGCAAATAATGGCAGCCTGCGAATATGGTGGAAACATGCACCCCCAGGAAGGCACTATGACATGTTTTAACCAAACCAAGAACATTTCAATAAAGCGTGACA
>DATGCB010000040.1:0-6158 GCA_035312365.1 Eudoraea sp.
TATAATGTTTATCAACGGATCAAGGAACAATGGGATCCAATGTTGGCTCCCCATCTTGTACTGCAGTCTACCAATAATAATATCGATGTCATGTTGCAGGGGGCAGCAAAATATCTGAAGGATGGTAAAACCAGGAATCGAGGACTCAGTTTCTAAGGGAAATATAGGATATAGCATATTACAATTGGAATGGGTGGCTACCCCATTGACCTCGGCCTGGGTAGGGATCAAAGGAAATTTAGCTATCCAAAATTTGATCACGCGCTTTGTATTGGGTTTTCCGGCAGAAGAACGACGCAACAAAATTAATTTAAAGCTTCCGGAAGCCATAAAGGAGATAAATTCTGTAGATGCCCGGAATCTGAACTTCAAGATGTGAGATATCAAGGGGCATTTGTCCGGAACAGCCATCCTCCTGCGCTGCCGGTACGGTGGCGAATGTCTGCATGAACCGTATAATTGACCGATATATTATTTGAGCAAAATGAACAACAGCAAATATATAAAGGAAGGGATCACAGAAAAGGAATTGTATCAAACGGCATTTGAATCTTCCTTGTCAGGTATCCCTGTAGTCGACGGGTATGAGCTGGGGCATCATATCGTAAAACAATGTACCGTGCTGATGCGGGGCACCATCAGCTTAACCGGTAAGCCCGGTAAGGGAAGCACCTTTACCGTATAACTCCCCCTAAATCTGGACGAAAATGAAAAAAGTATTGTTGATTGAAGATAACAAGGATGTACGTGAAAACACGGCAGACATTCTTACACTTGCAAACTACGAAGTAGCCACCGCCGAGAATGGTAAAATAGGTGTGAAAATAGCAAAACGGTTTCAACCCGATCTTGTCGTGAGCGACATTATGATGCCGGAAATGGATGGGTACGAGGTACTTAGAACCTTGGGCAGGGATAGTACTACAGCAGGTATCCCTTTTATTTTCCTGACAGCCATGTCCGATCGGAACGAAATGCGCCTGGGGATGAACCTCGGTGCAGATGATTACGTCACCAAACCCTTCGAAGAAAGGGAATTGTTAGAGGCCATTGCATGCCGTCTTCGAAAAAAGGACTTCCTTAAAAAAGAGATAGCCAAGAACCTGACGGGGCTCAATACATTTCTTGAAGAAGCCTCTCAGTATGTGGATCTGGAAAGCCTTTCCAGGGACCGTACATTGAGAAAATATGGCAAAAAAGAAATCATTTTTTGGGAAGGAGATAATGCCCACGCGCTCTACTTTATAGACAGGGGGAGTGTCAAGACATACAAGAGCACGGAATCTGGCAAGGAATTCGTTACCGGGATCCACGGCCCGGGGGATTTTATAGGTCAACTTTCATTGATGAACAGTAATGGAACCTATGTTGAAAACGCGACTGTGCTGGAAGATGCCGAAGTATGCGCCATCCCTAAAAACGATTTCACCAAGTTGCTCTATGGCAACCACCTGGTCTCGCAGAAATTTATCGTAATGATATCGAACAACCTGAATAATTTACAGGAGCAATTGGTTGATATGGCATTTGCTTCGGTCCGCCAACGCGCTGCAAAGACCCTTTTGGAACTATCCGAAAAGAAGGTAATCAAAGACAGGCCAAATGGGGGAATGGGCATTCCCCGCGAAGATTTCGCAGGTATGATCGGTACTGCAACGGAAACGGCTATCAGGACCTTATCCGATTTTAAGGATGAAGGTCTGATCACTACGGATCACGGTAGAAGACTTATCGTTTTGGATAAAGAAGGGTTAAAGCATGTAGCGGATCATGGGTAGATCCATGTGTGGTCATCCTCTTTTTTTATCATTCATTGGTTCTTGGAAGGCGTCTTTGAAACAAGCGGGATAATTTTCTGATGGCGAACGTAAGTATAATATTTTGCAGCAGTCCGCTAAAACCACCCATCCATTGAGTGGGATAGAAATTCATTTTTACCTGATTGAAATTCAATTTCAGGCTTTCCATATCTATTTCACGCTGCAGTTTTAAAATCCTGAGTCGTGCATCAATTTCTTCAAAACTAGCATATTGTTTCGTCATGGCGCTTCAAAATACATTGTTGAGAATTTACGTAGCATCGGGCCGTTCAGTTTCTTTCTAAAAATAAAGATCAAGCCAGTGGCTAAAACATAAAAACCTCCAACAAGGATAAAACCGACGTAATAACTATCCAAAACTTCGCACAGGGCAAGCGAGACGCCAAGTGATAGAAAGAGGAGGGTAAAAAGAATACCAAGACCTACCAGGACGGTTTGTAAAGTCGAGGCAAGAAATTGCATCAGTACCTTAAAGATCTTTAGTTCAAGATACTCCTCACTATTTTCAAGATAGGACCTCATATCGGCCTCGGCCTCCATGAGGTCTTTCTTTAATTCTTCAAAAGCCATGCGCTCTATTTTTGCAATTGGGCGTTTTTCTTCTTGAGCTCTTCCAGTTTATGTTCCAGGGAGGCGATGATATCATCGGCCTTATAGCTCATAGTGGAGATCGCCTCGTCCAGCTTGCGGTCAAAAACATCTTTCTTTTCCTGGGCTGTCTTGGTCAATTCTTCCTTGGCATGTGAAATACGTTCGGCAAGATCGTGACTGGTGTCCTCGACTTTCCTTTTAATTTTATGCCTGGTCTCTATGCCTTTATCGGGGGCATAAAGAATTCCTATCCCTGCGCCGATGGCAGCTCCCGTTAATAAGGCCAGTAAAACATTTCCACTATTGTCTGTCATGATTTCTACTTTTTAAGTTATTGAACAGCTATAAATTTCCATTCAAATATAGCTGGTGCAGGGGGCAATAGAAATGATATAAATCATATCGCAACCGTTGTTAGGTCCAAATATTATATAACAGGCATTGACCAGCCTACTGTCAAAAATATAGCGGACAATGAAACCAACGGGCAGGACCTTCAGGAAAACCGAATCTAACGAATTGCAATGAGCGGTTTTAGGTAAAATGACCCGGGAATGTGTGGGTAAAAGCGAGGAAATGTCGCAAGCCGGGATCGACCTCCGGGTCGATTGGCAGGGATCACTCGGAGAAGAGCGCGATTTGGGACTTTTCTGCTATCCGGAATAAGGTCTCCCAAATCCTATGAGATTTTGACGGAAGGGGCCGGGGACGATATCATTGGGCTCTTATGAAATTTTAAGGGGATTGGTTATCAATGACCCTGAAGCGAAAGAATAGGTCAATAAATATGAATAAATCTGTTCTTTGTGGACGGTCAAAAGGCAATAGCCTGCCCTTGGTATATCGGAAGTTATTCTGGAAAATATAGAATAATACCTTTATTTTTCCTGCTTTGAGTTAACCCGCGTCAATCATCCATATTTGCAATTTAGTATCAATGTGTTTTCAAGGCTTTTTACTGGCTATTCAAGACTTTATTACGGGTCAATGCTATGCTGTATTCTCGTGAGAAGCAGTTCAGACACTCGTGATCCGATGGTGTCCTAAATAATATGGCTACTACCCGGTGCTATCCGGAGTAAAGTAATTCGAAAAGTCTGGTAGGGACCAATTAGTTGCCACGGGGCGAAATGGATACGCCTAGGATAGCAGCTCAAATACTTGTTTTGCAATCTCCAATTCCTCATTTGTGGGCACGACCAGAATTTTGACCTTGGAAACATCCGAATTAATTTCACGAAGGGTACCAGAATTGACTCTGTTTTTGGCATCGTCCAGAACAATTCCCAGAAAATCCATATCCTTGCAAACCAGTTTTCTCACAGTACCTGAATTTTCACCGATACCCGCAGTAAAAACGATGGCATCCAGTCCGTTCATGGCGGCCGTGTAGGCCCCGATGTATTTCTTTATGCGATAAGCATTCATTTCAAGGGCCAGCTGGCAGGCCTCATTGCCCTTTTCGGCTTCGGCCTGAATGTCCCGAAAATCGATATATCCGGTTAAGCCTAGCATCCCACTTTTTTTTGTGAGGATGCTATTTACCTCTTCCAGTGAATATCCCAGGGTATTGACCAAATGAAAAATTATAGAATGGTCGATATCCCCACTTCGGGATCCCATAATGAGGCCGTTCGAAGGTGCGAACCCCAAACTGTGATCAACACTTTTGCCGTTGACCACAGCGGCCATACTGCAACCGTTACCCAAATGGATGGTTATGATTTTGGAAGTGCTCTTTCCCAAACAGGCAATCGCCTTTTCAGAAACATGTTTATGACTGGTACCGTGAAACCCGTAGGTTTGAATGCCATACTTTTCATAAAACTCATTGGGAATAGCATATTTTCTTGCTTTTTTTGGCATGGTCTGATGAAAAGCAGTATCGAAGACGGCAACCTGCGTGGCTTGAGGAAACAAGGTTTCGGCAATAATAATTCCTTCCAGATTATGAGGATTGTGGAGCGGAGCCAAAGTCCCGTATTCCCGGATTTCTTCTTTGACGGCTTCGGTTGCCAAAGTGGTCCTTGAGAAAGAATCTCCACCATGTACTACCCGATGGCCTACAACATCTATTTCATTGGCATTTTTGATCGTCCCTTTTTTCGGATCTAACAGCAAACCGGCGATTTTTTGTAAACCTTCGCGATGCGTTTTTATTTCAACCACTTCCTCGATATCCGTTTTAGGTGACTTGTACTTTAAAGTGGCATCATGGTAACCGATACGTTCCGCAATGCCGGAACAGACCACTTTTGCGGTCGGCATATTGATTAGTTTGAATTTTACCGAGGAGCTTCCGGCGTTGAGGACGAGGATGTTCATAGTAAAACAATGCTTCTTTTATGGTTAATAGTGCACAATTATTCCAATCGCTTTTTAATTCATATCAGCCGCCAGAAGGAATCCGTTTGTCAGGGACGTGGTGCGGGGATGTTTTGCTTTGCCCTGAACGACCATAGGCATTATATTCCCTGAGCTTGTATGGCCGTGATCACCACGGTATTAAAAATATCATCGACCGTACAGCCACGGCTCAGATCATTCACGGGTTTTTTCAATCCCTGCAACATAGGGCCAATGGCCAGCGCACCCGTTTCACGCTGCACCGCTTTATAGGTATTGTTGCCCGTATTCAGGTCAGGGAAAATAAAAACGGTCGCCTTGCCCGCCACCTCAGAACTGGGCAATTTTGCCAGCGCCACCTTACTATCAACGGCGGCATCGTACTGTATGGGGCCTTCTACTTTTAAATCGGGCCGTTTTTCTTTAACCAGTTCAGTTGCCCGACGTACGCGATCGACGTCCTCTCCAATACCGGAACCGCCCGAAGAATATGAAAGCATGGCAATTCGAGGTTCAATGCCAAATGCCTTGCTGGAGTCCGCCGAGGAAACCGCGATTTCCGCTAATTGTCCGGCAGTTGGATTAGGATTGATGGCGCAATCGCCAAAAACAACCACCCGATCAGGCAGGCACATAAAAAAGACGGAGGATACCATTGAAACTCCCGGCCTGGTCTTTACAAACTGCAAAGCAGGCAAAATAGTGTGCTGTGTAGTATGGACCGCGCCTGAAACCATACCGTCGGCATGCCCTTTGTACACCATCATCGTACCAAAATACGACACATCGGTCATCAGATCCCTGGCCATAGTCAAATTGACATTTTTGTGCTTTCGCAATTCAAAAAGGGTAGTGGAGTAATCTTCGAAATCGGGAGAATCCACGGGATTAATAATCCTGATTTTATTGAGATCCAGGGGTAGGTCGAGCGCTGAAATCTTGTCTGTTATTTGTTTGGTTTCACCTAACAATGTAAGTTCCACGGCCTGACTATCGGTCAACAGTTTGGCGGCAGTCAAAATCCGTTCGTCGGCACCCTCGGGTAATACAATATGTTTTTTATGGCTTTTTGCTCTTTTCAACAGATTGTACTGGAACATTCTGGGGGTGATGCCATCGGCCTTAAACGTCACTAAACGTTCTGCCAGCAGTTCGGCGGAAACATAGTGTTCAAAATCGCGGATAGCAGTCTTTATCTTGTCGGTATTCTCTGCATACATTTGGGACTTAATGGACCCTATACTGTTGGCTATGGCAAAGGTGCCCCCTTCCACCGAAATGATAGGAACCACGTCGGAAAGGCCTTCGATAAGTTTGCAAATGGGCTCTTCCGGGGTTAAACCCCCTGTAAGGATGATTCCGGAAATAGCCGGATAATTTGCCGATATATTGGCCTGCAAA
>DATGCB010000041.1:0-11297 GCA_035312365.1 Eudoraea sp.
CGGAGATGTTGGCCCTGCTTGCGGAATTAAACCGATGCGGCGATAATGAAACTTGTATAAACCGGGTCTCCAGACAGATGAAGGAATTAGAGACGAGAATACAAAATAATATTTATGACCTGCCTGAGAATTCGGACTTATCAGGTAACGCCGGTACCGCATATCAGGAAAAGGAAAGGGCCATTCGGGACCGGATGCTTGAAATTGATGACGAACTACTGGCCAAAGAATTACGCTGTGAAAGGCTCGCGAGGCAAGATGCAAACTGTGGGGGTTGCGTTAGCCTTTTTCTTGAACGCTGCCGAAAGCAATATGAGGAAATTTTGGATAGATTAAGGGAACAGGAGTGTCAACTGGCTAAACTGAAGGGGATGGAAGACATGATGGAAGATTGCGATTAAACTAATTGTATGGAGACCAATGAACACCTTTCCGGTATTAAGGGTTTAAAAACTCAGCTAGGCTTTGCCCTTATAAGCAGAATTAATTGTAGCTAAATAATATTATGAAGATGAGAAGAAAACCATTCTGTCAGCAATGCTTTTGACCCCGATACCGGTCAGTTGCCAGGAACACGGGCCCGGTGTACATGTTTTGCCTAGCATGTAGCAAAGCCGATGCTATTTTACCTGCCGATCATGCTGCGATTCACAGGCCGGATCCGAATCGCAAACCCGGGAATGGTGTTGGCACTAATGGTAATGGCAAAAAAGTAAAGGACAAAGGCGATGAAGACGATAGGGATGCAGCTCAAAACGGGCCTTTTAATTAGAAATTCAATATCCACGTAAATTCGATGTCATGACATTAGCAAAATCATTAAAGCGACTGGGTTTTATAGTCTTTATCCTGTGCATGCAAAATCTCTGGGCCCAACCCCATCCCCTGTGGGACATTGAGTTGGATGTACATACCATATTCAGCGCCCCGTATGATTTCAGGAATGAAGAAGAAATTCCCATCTCCGTTTCCGTTGTAAATTGCAAAAATGAACATCTCTCAGAGCTACTCGGTGGGCTTCCTATGGGTCTCTATAACGTTAAAGTCACGATTGACATTTCCTTTGAAGGACTGGAGCTTCCACCGTTTGAAGAATTCGAAACCAGTAGCGAAATAGGTACTGCGAGCATACGTTGGGTAGAACCAAAAACGCTTGAATATTATGTAAGATATTCCTGCTGGTGGAATTTTACCTATGTAGATAGAACCGAGCCAACGCGGTTTACGTTCTTTTATAAGATACTGGACAAAGAAAATGCCTGGTTTAAAGCCGAGGTTGTGGATATAGAATGGATATCTGGTTGGTCCATGCTCGATCTGGATTTATGGTCGAATGGGGATGTTGACAGCTCCCCAAACAATGGGGTAGATACGGATGGAGACGGGAATTTTTCTAACGATCCGGATGATGAAGATGATGCCGATGGCCTGAAGATATCGGACATGGCCCCTGCCATGAAACCCCTTGATTGCCAATGTTTGGATTCGGCTTCCGATGATCTTGAAGAACCTGTTACAGCCAACCCCGAAGTGGTCGGGGAATCCGTTGAGGGTTCCACAGTAGGGTCTGGCGGCCTAAGTACCGTTGGCAACCCCACTCCCCCAGGCGGCACCAACCCCCTGGGAAACCCGGCTACACCTGGATCTGCCCCGAGTGGAACCCTGGACGCCGAAGCGGGCTGCATGATCGGGGCGAATGTTCCCAGCCCAATGGCTCCCAACCCGGAGGGTACAGAAGGCATCTTCCGGTTCGATTATAAAATTGAATCCATAGCCCGGGCCAGTTTCATCGATGGCGGGCGGAGGCAAACCATGGATCTCAGCGTAAATTACTATGTGAATTCCAATGATGGCTCCCTATTCTTTTCCACGGATACAGGCGGTTTTTTCGGGGCCAATGCCTTTGCCACCAGCGACCGCATGGGCCGGATTGACGGGGTGGTCCAGAAAGCCGACGGACAGCAGGTGATCTACGGCCTTGAGAACCCAACCAGCACCCTGCGTGCCGTTGTCGTAGCCCAGGACCAGACTGCAGCGGACGTAGCCGGCAAAAAACAACTCAATGTAAGCGAGTTTATGAACAGTTTGGGCAGCACAACGCTAAGCCCTGATCCCCTGCCCCCCCACCTGGCTGCGAAATGGGGGAATGTTCCCGGCTATGTGGGGCGTATGAATGACGTAAGCGGAACAAAAAGTACGGTAACTATCTATATGGGCCGGAGCCCGGATATTCGCCCAATCCCGACCAACAGCCCCCTGGTCGGTTTCCTCGTAGGCATTTTTAAGGATCATGTTCAGGCGGACTGCAACAAACTGGCGTTTTATACCCGGATGACATCAGACGGCAGCGATGATTACCTGGAAGTGGAGTTGGTGCATATTGAACCCGCCTCGATTGAATTTGACGGAACCCCCTATAAACTGACCCAATGGGGAGCTGTGCCGGGTTCAACGGCCCGGACCCGAATGCAGGCCCTTCAGGGCCGGATGGAGGCACTGGCCCTCAGCAAAGAAGCAGCAAAGACGGCTCGCAGGAACTGTGCGCCCAACGATACCGCCTGCTATGACCAGTACACCCGCCAGATGGAACAACTGGAACGAGAACTGGAAGATCTAGAATGCCAAATTGCCTGTGATATGGGACTGGAAGAATACGCAGACAATTGTACCTGTCCATAAACGTTGGCAGGATGATAATACGTAAAGCCTAACATCAACTATTAATTCTAAATCTATGAGAACAATAACAATTATAGTATTTCTTTTGAGCATGCCTGTCTTAATGATAAGCCAGGACCTGCAACTCAATGTACATGTACTTCCAACATCCGTGATCGGGGATCCGGCCATATTCAACATTACCGTCCGGAATACGGAGAAGGATTCCGCTCAGAACGTGGTTGTTAAAATTGCCCTCCACTCCGGCCTGGAATTCAAAAGCATTACCCCAAAAAACCTGGATTTTGATCCGGAGACCGGGACATGGCACGTGGGTACTGTGGACTATTACCGGGCACAGGTCCTCGGGGTGATTGCCACGATCAAATCAAAGGAAGACGCCATCTTATCCGCCGAAGTATGGTCCAGCAGCAGCCGGGATCCCGACAGTACCCCCGGGAACGGTGTGGATACTAATGGAAACGGCATCATTGTTCATGACAAGGGGGATGAAGATGACGGGGATGCAGCGCAAAACGGGCCTTTTAACTAACACCATCAAGGCTTCTTACCTTGTGTTAAAGTGAGTAATCTAATATCTTTGTCTTTAAAATATGAGAAAATTTTAGCTATTGCCGCATGAAAATAAATCAAGGGCTATCACATCTAACCCAACTTGTTCTCATCACTTTCATACTTCAAAGTTGCAGAGCACCTTTGACTTTTGAGACATACGATAACAGCATAGATTATCACGGATTGACTGCAATTAACGAATTTGACGGCTACTTATGGTCCGTTGGCGGATATAAATTCACTCCACCCTATGGCACCAAAGTATGGCGCTCCAGGGATGGGGTAGCCTGGAGCGAACATTCGAACCTACCGGAAGAACGGGTCGCTGCCAATTTGGAAGTCTTTAACGGGTACATGTGGCTAATTGGAGGATTCGAGCAATATGATATTGTCTTTTCATCAGAAATATATAAAAGTCGGGATGGAACGAACTGGGAGGCTGTTGCACTTCCAGGTAGCTCGGCCCACGTAACTAATTCCTATGTTTTTAATCATCAAATCTATCTCGTTGTGCGTGCGACTTCATCGCCAGAATTGCATTTATATCGTTCCGGAGACGGTTCAACCTGGCAACGCGTAAGGGGCACATTTCCTATTCGTAATTTAAACCGGGTTGTGGAGTTTAATAATAAATTATATGCTTTTACAAATGGTAAATTGAACAGAGATGGTACTGTCGGCAGGGATAACGAAATATGGTCAAGCTTAAATGGCACGGACTGGGCCGAACGTCCATTGCCATCTGTTTATATCTCTCCCAGGTCATATTATTCAGTTGCCGTATACAGAAGAAAGATCTGGATTGTAGGGGGGTGGGATGGTTGGTTTGAACGTTACAATGATATCTGGTCTTTTAATGAGTTGGAGGGTTGGAAGCGCTATACCCCCAGGTCAAGGCCCCCATTCTCAGCTCTCACTTGGCATTCGGCTATAGCCTATAATCATAAACTCTGGCTTTTCCATGGTTATGGAGAAGAAGGATTGCCTACCAATTTGAATTTTAACCTAGAAAACTAGGTTTAATTGGCAAGCTTTTCTTTAGTGAGTTTTGCTGCAAACAACTGTGCAAAATGTTTTAGTAGTTTTTGCTTTACCTCACCCATGGGTACCTCAGTTACCCCCAGTTCCACATTCAGGGACGTGACCGCCTTGTCCCTGATCCCGCAGGGAATCATCAGGTCAAAATACCCGAGGTCCGTATTAACGTTGAGGGCAAATCCATGCATGGTTACCCAGCGGCTTGCCCGTACACCCATGGCGCAGATCTTCCGGGCAAAGGGGGTGCCTGCATCTAACCAGACCCCGGTCTCCCCCTGGGACCGCTCCCCTTTTAAGCCATACTCTGCCAGGGTACGTATGACCAGCTCTTCAAGGTAACGCAGGTATTTATGGATATCAGTAAAAAAATTATCCATATCCAGTATGGGATAACCCACAATTTGCCCCGGCCCGTGGTAGGTAATATCGCCCCCGCGATTGATCCTGTAAAACTTAGCCCCCCTGGCCGTAAGCTGGGCCTCATCTACCAATAAATTCTTCATATCCCCGCTTTTTCCCAGGGTATAAACATGAGGATGCTCAACAAACAGGAAATAATTGGAAGTTACCCTATTTTCTCCTTCGCGCCTGTTCTTAATTTTGAGATCAATAATCTCCCGGAACAGCTGCTCCTGGTAGTCCCAGGTGTCCTTGTAATCCCTCAGGCCCAGGTCTTGTATGCCTACTATTTTATTCATTGCTCAAACTCCACTTCAATATTGAAAAATTTAGTCTCAGAACCTCCATTTTCTCTTCCCCATCCCTAAAGGGAGGGAAAATTAAGCTACGCAATATTATATAAAGGTAGAAAAAACCACACCCTTCAGGGACGGGGAAGGGTTTTTCCGGATTTGCTCCCTGAACCGCCATTTTCCTTTCCCCATCCCTAGGGAAAATTAAGCTACACAATATTACATAAAGGTAGAAAAAACCACACCCTTCAGGGACGGGGAAGGGTTTTTCCGGATTTGCTCCCTGAACCGCCATTTTCCCTTCCCCATCCCTAAAGGGAGGGAAAATTGGCTTAGATCCTACAAGAAGTTTATGATCTTTTCCCTTACTTTACCGAAAGCATTATTGACTTCAGAATTTTCAAATCTGATCACCTTCAACCTATAACTTTCGATGATCTTGGTTCTATCTTTATCATATTCGTGATTTAATTTATGTTGCCGACCATCCAACTCAATCACCAATTTTGCTGCATGACAATAAAAATCAAGGATATAATGTTTAAAAGGATGTTGTCTTCGAAATTTAAAACCATTCGGCCTCGTCTGCAAAAATTTCCATAATTTTTGTTCCTCTGGTGTTTCGGTATTGCGCAATATTTTGGCGTAAGCGAACTTATCTGCTTTTGCTCCTGCATGCATTCCTTCTTCTTTAAGTAAATCTCTATTTTTTTGCATTGACCCAATTGCCTAAAACCATCAATTTTCCTTTCCCCATCTCTAAATGGAGGGAAAATTAAGCTACACAATATTACATAACGGTAGAAAAAACCACACCCTTCAGGGACGGGGAAGGGTTTTTCCGGATTTTATGGCATACATGGATATACTTCTTGTATGCCTACTATTTTATTCATTGCTCAAACTCCACTTCAATATTGAAAAATTTGGGATCCTTGCTGAGTTCATACATATTCGCTTCAATTTCCACTCCTTTAAAATCGGACAGTATCTTCGCATTTTTATTGCTGACCTTCCTTATTTTATAAGGGAATTTATAAACCTGCTTAAAACGAATCAGGTCTACAAAGGGATCATCCGCTTTTAGCGTAGTGTCCTTGTTCGCAATGGCATCGGCCATCGCTTTTTCAGTAATCGTTCGCTTAAACCCCGCTTTAGAAAATGCAGTAGTAAAAGATTCCGCAATGGAGAACATTTCATTCATGCCATCCTTTTTCTTAAGCGTGTCGGCAGTAGTTTCCTGATTGAGCTCTGCCATTGGATTTGTGAATTCTTTCAGCTCTTTGATATCCGCCTGGTTTATGGCATCTGCAAATTTGGAAATATCGCTTACGTCCTGAAAAGCATATTGCAGATTGATATCCATTTGTTTTTCCTCTTCATTTACTTTCATGGCAAATTGCAGCGGTCGCAGCGCCTCTAGTTTGGAGCTCTCTTCTTTTGGCAACCTGGAAATACTATCCCTTTTTTCGTCCAGAAAACTCGCGAAATTAATCAATGTATCAACGGGGGGCTCCGGTGGGAGCGAATCTGAAACATCGCCCATTTTCATCATTTCCGACATGTCAAAGGCCATTTGGTACATCCCGCTTCCGTCTTCTTTAAAGGAAATTTCCTCTCGTATCTGACAGCTATGGAGAACACAAATACCCAGCCACAGCATTCCTAGCTTTTTTATCATTTCCAAATAAATTAATGTTGCAAAGATACAAGGTAAACTTATTTGGGACTCACCCAATAGATATTCCGACAAATTACATAGATAAAGCGTTCGGTTGCAGGGAGGTACCTGTTCACGCCTATTGGTGGCTTAGTTAGGGTTGTTTAGGATCACCAGGGCGGCTATCACACCGGGTACCCATCCACAAAAGGTCAGCAATAACACTATAAGGAAAGATCCACAGCCTTTACCAATAACGGCTAAAGGAGGGAAAATAATGGCCAGTAAAACACGTAACAAACTCATTGATTCAGAAATTTTTGATCGATACCACCTATTGTAACTTCAGGTGCACCTATTGGACGTGGATTGGATTGTTTTGTTACAGATTGCAGCAGCCCATTTGAGGACCTAAAATGGCCGCTTAATGACTGACGGTCTTTTATTCATTCAAAAGAAACTAAGCGGCCCGGGCACCGCTGCGTACTAAGCGCGTAGATTTAAAGTTTCGAAATAGTTTGAACGGAGCAACAAAAAAAGCAAATCTTAGCTCCTCCCTTTACCCAAGTGGAGGTGGCCCGGGCCAATGGCGAAGGACAATGGGGTTGAGGAGCCAGATGAGGCAATGGCTTTTTTCTCTTCATTTCTTTTAGAAGAATAAATGATCCGAAGCAAAGAAAATATAACTTATTCACTACTTTTAAAAAGAGATAATACAGACAGGAACTCATAGTATAGTTTATGGACCTCATCGAGGGCAATATAACATTAAGGGGCTTCCGCGAGGAGGATGCAACTTCACTGGTACCTCTTTGTAATAATAGAAATATCTGGAAGAATGTCCGGGATGCTTTTCCTCATCCCTATACCCTGAAAGACGCCAGGGCCTTTATCAAAACGGCGACCTCCAGTACCCCCCGGGAGATCTTTGCCGTTACCTTTGATGACCAACTTGTGGGTTGTATTGGGATCCATCCACAAGACGATGTATACAGGTTTACGGCAGAAGTAGGTTATTGGATCGGGGAACCCTTTTGGGGCCTGGGGATCGCGACCCGGGCTTTAAGGCTGGTCGTGTCCTACGGATTTGAAAAGCTCGGGGTGATGCGGATATTTGCAGGTTGTTTTGACTTTAATGCAGCCTCCCAAAAAGTGCTTTTAAAGGCCGGGTTTTCCAAGGAAGCTATCTTAAAAAAGACCGTATTTAAAAATCAGCAATTTTGTGATGAGATCCGGTATGCCATTCTTAAAGAAGATGATTGAGATGGGCCGGATCGTGCTGAACAATGCAATTTGAAGGTTTATAATTAGTGCTTGTCTGGCAAGGTGCAATACATTTATGAAGTTTCCTACTCCGCTCAACCTGACCGGTATATGTTTAATATCTTTGGTTTCATTTATGAAAATAAATGCATTTTTAAAAAAGCACATTTCCCGATTGCCAAATTGATACATAAACTCATTGTAGCTATATTTGCAGCTTTAACGACCGGGATATGCAACTTTCAGAGCAGGAAATAGTAAGAAGGGAAAAACTGGGCAAGTTGAGGGAGTTGGGGATCAACCCGTATCCTGCCGCCATGTATGCCGTAGATACTACTTCTAAAGATGTCAGAACAACCTACGCTGAAGGTAAAAAGGTGATCCTGGCCGGAAGGCTGATGTCGCGAAGGATCCAGGGAAAAGTTTCTTTTGCAGAATTGCAGGACAGCGAAGGGCGTGTCCAGGTTTATTTTAACCGCGATGAGATCTGCCCCGGGGAAGATAAAACCAAATACAACGAGGTCTATAAAAAACTTCTCGATATTGGCGATATCATCGGTATTGAAGGCGCCCTGTTTACAACCCAGGTCGGTGAAAAAACGGTGTTGGTAAAAGATTTTACGATCCTGAGTAAAGCGCTGCGCCCCCTGCCCCTGCCAAAAAAAGACGCCGAGGGAAAAATTTACGATGAATTTAATGACCCGGAACAGCGGTACAGGCAACGTTATGTTGACCTGGCCGTAAATCCCGTTGTCAGGGATACCTTTATAAAGCGGACCAGGATCACCAATAGTATCCGGGAATTCTATAATAAAAGGGGGTATCTGGAAGTTGAAACACCCATTTTACAACCTATTCCGGGCGGGGCTGCAGCCAGGCCCTTTGTTACTCATCACAATGCCCTTAACATTCCGCTATATCTGCGTATTGCCAATGAGCTTTACCTGAAGCGGCTGATCGTAGGTGGTTTTGATGCCGTTTACGAGTTCTCCAAGGATTTCAGGAATGAGGGCATGGACCGTACCCATAATCCGGAATTTACGGTTATGGAACTTTACGTCGCCTATAAGGATTACAACTGGATGATGGAAACCACGGAAGAATTGTTGGAAAAGGTGGCTGTGGATGCTACAGGGTCTACTACAGTCATATTCGGTGATCAGGAAATTGAATTTAAGGCCCCCTATCCCAGGGTTTCCATTCTGGAGGCTATTAAAAAACATACGGGTGTCGGTGTTGCGGGAATGGACGAGCATCAGCTTCGGGCCACTGCTGAAAAACTGGGGGTTGAGGTAGACGATACCATGGGTGTTGGCAAATTGATCGATGAGATCTTCGGGGAGAAATGTGAGCGACATTTCGTGCAGCCCACTTTTATCATCGATTACCCCAAAGAAATGAGCCCGCTTACCAAGGAACACCGGAAGAACCCGGCGCTCACAGAACGTTTCGAGCTTATTATAAATGGCAAAGAGATTGCCAATGCCTATTCCGAACTGAACGACCCCATCGATCAGAGGGAACGCTTTGAAGAGCAACTGAAATTGTCTGAGAAAGGAGATGACGAGGCGATGTTTATCGACCAGGACTTCCTGAGAGCCCTTGAATACGGGATGCCGCCTACTTCGGGGATCGGTATTGGTATTGACCGACTCGTGATGCTGTTGACAAACAATGCCTCCATACAGGAAGTATTGTTCTTTCCACAGATGCGGCCGGAGAAGAAACAATTGGAGCTTACTGAAGATGAAAAAATAATTATTGACCTTCTGAAACCATCCGGAAATATGTCCTTAAATGATCTTAAATCCCAGGCGGGCCTTAGTGGCAAGAAATGGGATAAATCGATGAAAGCACTTGGCAAACACGGAATGGTCAAGGTCCTTGTTGAGGGGGATACTAAAACGGTCACCCTGAAAGGTTAATCCATCATTTTCTGAAAACCAGCACCTATCTGCGGTATGTTGTGGTCATCACCTGAATTAAACCGCAACCACATCACCATTGCCAGGGGGAAACCGATGACCATCATCTTTATTTTCGAATTACTTATATTTATGATCGATAGTCGTATTCGCGATGCAAAAGAAACTTTACACCGGGATCCTTGTGGTGGCCATTCTGGCACTGGCAGGTTTTTTATGGGATTTATATAAACCCTCTGAAAAGGTAGATTTCAGCACGCAAATTAAACCCATCCTGAATAAAAACTGCATTGCCTGCCATGGTGGAGTGAAGAAAAATTCAGACTTCAGCCTGTTGTTTAATGAAGATGCCCTGGCCGACACCAAATCGGGGAAGCCCGCCATCATTCCCGGGAATGCCTCGGGCAGTGAGTTGATCAGGCGGATCAATGAAGATGATCCGGAACTCCGAATGCCCTATGAAAAGCCAAAGCTCTCCGGGGAAGAAATTGATTTGCTGACCCGATGGATCAACCAGGGGGCGGAATGGGGAAAACATTGGGCGTATACCTTACCTGAAGAAATTGAGGTCCCGCGGGAAAAGGATGAGGCCGGACTGTGGGCATCTGCTGACTCGGAATTTCTACAAAATGATATCGATCATTTTATCCTTGCCGGGCTAAGCCAACAGAACCTTATCCCTTCCTCGCCGGCAGCCAAAGCAGTAATTGCCAGAAGGGTGTCTTTTGACATTACCGGACTTCCACCCGATCACACTATGTTCCAAAAATGGATGAATGGGGAAATCACCTATGAAACTATGGTTGATTCCCTTTTAGCACTCCCCGCCTATGGTGAAAAATGGGCGAGCTGGTGGTTAGACCTGGCCCGCTATGCCGACACCAAGGGATATGAGAAAGACCTGGGAAGAACTTTATGGCGTTACAGGGACTGGGTTATAGCCGCATTGAACAAAGACATGCCATACGACCAGTTTACTATGGAACAACTGGCAGGAGACATGCTCCCGGACCCTTCGGTAGATCAACTCATCGCTACGGCCTTTCACAGGAATACCATGAACAATGACGAAGGTGGTACCGAAGATGAAGAGTTTCGTGTGGCAACGGTGATCGATCGCGTAAATACGACCTTTTCCGTCTGGCAGAGTACCACCATGGAATGCGTTCAGTGCCACAGCCATCCTTACGACCCGTTTAAACATCAGGACTACTACAACCTTATGGCGTTCTTCAATAATTCACGGGATGAGGATACCCCGGGGGAAGAGCCCAATGTCCGTATCTATACCAGCGAACAGCAAAGGGAAGTAGATAAAATCAACCTTTGGGTGGCAAAATACGGAAGTGAACAGCAGGCCCGGGACTACCAAAATTTCCTTACCTATATGGAACCGAAATATCAGGGACACCTGGCGGAGGATTTCAAAAATGGTGAACTTGCAGACACCAAATGGCTTGCGCTCTGGGACGACGGTAGCTGGAC
>DATGCB010000042.1:0-4135 GCA_035312365.1 Eudoraea sp.
TTCACCAATTAAATTCTTTCAGAATTCCGATTCCCGCTCTGAGCGTGGCGTAATCTTCCTTTAAAACAATCCGCAAAAACCCGGTCTTTGCACCCCGTGATAAATGGGGTTTGCAGGTACTTATCAATGGTAACATGTATAGACCAGAAAACAAAACACCCAGGGCATTGGAAATAATTAAGGCCCAATTTTACGGGATTGCCCGAAAATTTATTTTGATCATCGTGGCCGTCATGATAGGAATATCTAACTCCATATACGAAGAAGACAAGATGATTGATCTCAATAAAAACAGGACGGAACAGGAAGACCCGGGAAACACAAATGACGAGGAATTTTGATGGACCCGGGGTAAGACCGCATAAAGTTTGCATCACCCCGGTTGGCCTTTCGCGCTGGAACGAAAATTACTATATTTATCCGCCGCGAAGTTGTTGGCAGGAAATTCTTCTGGCACCTGCAGGGGAAAGTGCCGTTGTTAATTTTTGGTCTTATGAATAAGGTACAATTAAAAGTCGACCCTGCAGTTGACAAGGTCTTTAAAAGTTATCCGGAAGAAGTCCGCAGTAAGCTAATATACCTGCGCAAACTAATTTTGGATACCGCGGATGGTCTTGAGGGGATAGGGATCCTGGAGGAAACACTTAAATGGGGAGAACCCAGCTACCTGGTGAAAAAGGGCAGTACAATTAGGATCGATTGGAAGAAAAATAAACCGAATCAATACGCTATGTATTTTAAGTGCACGAGTAAGCTGGTCCCCACCTTCAGAATGTTGTATAACGACCTCTTTCAATATGAAGGAAATCGCGCCATTATTTTTCAGCTGAATGATCATATCCCGGACATTGAATTGAAAAAATGCATCTCTGCCGGGTTAACATATCACAAGGTAAAACATCTGCCCGCGCTGGGCTTATGATAAAAAACAACGATCGACCAAGAATAAAATGGAGATAAAAAACGTACTTTTAAACCACCTGGATTTCACATGATGGATGTGTAGCCGGAAAGCTAATCCGAAATCGATCACTTAACCAATTTCCCTTGAAAATTCCTAAATTTCTTTTTTATCCAGAATCATAAAATTCAGACATACTATATGAAAAAGTTATCGTCATTTTTATTGCTATTATTCATTTATGGAACAATAAATGGGCAAATTAGTGGTAGTTTAATGCAACACCCGGATGTATCCGATACACAAATCGTTTTTGCCTATGGAGATGATCTGTGGATCGCTTCCAAATCCGGTGGTAAGGCTTTCAGGCTGAGCTCTCCCGATGGTGCGGAACGTTATCCGCGATTCTCGCCGGATGGCACCACAATTGCCTACACCGCCAATTATCAGGGCAATAGTGATGTGTATGTTATTCCCGTAACTGGTGGTATCCCCAGGCGACTTACTTATCACGGTATGTTTGATCGTGCCGTTGGTTGGACGCCCGATGGAAAGTCTGTGCTGTTTGCGTCTACCAGGGAAAGCGGGCGCCAGCGATTCAGCCAGTTTTACACGGTTCCGGTAAGCGGAGGATTACCTTCCAAATTACCGGTTCCCTATGGTGAATTTGCCTCCTTTTCGCCGGATGGTCAAAAAATAGCCTATACAGACAGATCACGCGTCAATAGAAATTGGAAAAGATACAGGGGTGGCACTGCTCCGGATATTACGGTTTTTGACCTGAATACCTATGCCTCAGAAAACATCACGGATAATAGCTCCAATGATGAACTCCCTATGTGGATAGGAGATGCTATTTATTACATGTCGGATAACGGGCCAAACAAAAGAAACAATCTGTGGAAATACGATATATCTTCAAAACTCAATACGCAGTTGACCAATTTTAAAGACTATGACATAACGTTCCCCGAAAACAGTTCCTCTGAAATAATTTTCGAAGCAGGTGGGAAATTATACCTCTATAATTTATCATCGGGAAAAATCGATGAAGTTGCCATTCAACTTATCTCCGATCAAAAAGGACTTATTGCCCAACAAAAAACCGTGGCCTCTTTAATACAGGATGCCTCCATTTCCCCGGATGGAAACAGAATTGTCGTTCAGGCAAGGGGTGAACTGTTCAATTTACCAGCGTCAGAAGGATTTGTATTGAACATTTCCGGCACGTCAGGAACCGCCGAAAGAAGTCCGGCATGGTCGCCTGATGGTAATTCAATTGCGTACTGGAGCGATGCGAACGGTGAATATCAATTAACAATATATGACGTGACAGGTAAAAAACAACCAAAAGCAATTACGAACTTCACCCATGGTTTCAATTATGCTATTTACTGGTCGCCCGACAGCAAGAAAGTTGCTTATGTGGATCAGGCAATGAATATAAATTGGGTGGATATAGGCACCGGCAAAGTTGTCAGGGCGGATAAAGGCAAGTATATGTTCGAAGGAACCTTACGCAATTTCAGTGTTTCATGGTCCCCGGACAGTAAGTGGTTTGCCTATGCCCGCGGAACGGAAAATCAGGCAACCTCTGCCCTATTCATTTACAATACGGAAAATAGCCAGGTATCACAGCTCACCTCGGGTTATTATTCGGACAGGTCTCCGGCATTCAGCGCTGACGGAAAACACCTTTTCTTTGCGACTGACAGAACTTTTAGCCCGGTATATTCCAGCCTTGATAATACCTTCATTTACCCAAATACCACCACCATAGCAGTAGGCACGCTAAAGGCGGGCACAGCATCTTTATTGGCTGTAAAAAATGACGCTGCTGAACCCGTGAAAGAAGATGAGGGAGATCCCGATGAATCCTCAGATTCTAAAAAGAAAAAGAAGGGTGATAAGGCCCCTAAAAAAGATGTTGAAAAAACAACAATTGAGATTGAAGGATTTGAGAATCGGGTGGAAATGCTTGACATCGCTGCCGGTAATATCAATAGATTATCGGCCGTTGAAGACAAGCTGTTATTTGTTCGTTCGCCGAATGCTGGTTCACCGGAAAGTGTTAAACCCTCTGTGGATTACTATGATATTAAGGAGCGGGAGGTAAAAACTATTATCGATGATGTTTCAAATTACAGACTTGCCGCCAACGGCAAAAAATTACTTGTAAGGAAGGAGCAGAAATTAGCGGTGATCGAGGTCGGGGCTGATCAAAAAATTGACAAAACGGTGCCTACGGAAAAGATGGTGATGGATGTCATCCCAAAAGAAGAATGGAAACAGATATTTATGGATGTATGGAGGTTTGAACGCGACTATTTCTACGATCCGGAGATGCATGGTGTAGATTGGGATCTTATGAAAACTCGGTACGGGCAACTCGTGGATCAGGCCAATTCAAGAAATGATATAAATACGATTATTGGCGACATGATCGCTGAATTAAACGCATCCCACACCTACACCGGAGGGGGCGATATAGCCAGGGCAAGTAGCATTGATGTTGGTTACCTGGGGGCTGATTTTAGCGTTGAGAATGGATACTACAGGGTTAAATATATCATCAGGGGAGCTCCATGGGATATAGAAATTCGTTCCCCCCTGGACAAACCGGGGGTCGACATTTCGGAAGGTGACTATATATTGGCGGTCAATGATGTAAGGTTATCCGATGATATGCCCGTTCACTTGGCACTACAGGGCCTGGCAGACGCCACCATTCAGCTAACAGTGAATAACAGCCCTTCCTTTGCCACTGCCAGAAAAGTAGTGGTAAAAACACTTAATTCAGAAACCCGGTTGCGTCATTTGGCGTGGATCGAAAAGAATCGCCAAAGGGTTGATAAAGCGAGCAACGGTAAAATCGGGTATGTATATGTGCGCAGTACGGGCCTTGACGGGCAAAACGAATTGGTAAGGCAATTTTATGCCCAATTGCATAAAGAAGGATTGATCATTGATGAACGATTCAATAGTGGCGGACAAATACCCGACCGGTTTATTGAGTTGCTGGACAGAGAACCCCTTGCTTTTTGGGCTGTTCGTGATGGAAAAGACTGGGGCTGGCCGCCGGCTGGCAATTTTGGGCCCAAGGTCATGCTCATAAATGGATTTAGCGGTTCTGGCGGCGATGCCTTCCCTGACTATTTTAAAAAACGGGAGATTGGCCCGTTGATTGGTACCCGAACGTGGGGTGGCCTGATTGGGATTACCGGCGCACCTAGT
>DATGCB010000043.1:0-4494 GCA_035312365.1 Eudoraea sp.
CAGTCCCGAAAGGCATAAAAATGGGCGTTTCAATGGTTCCGTGGTCGGTGACCATGGTCGCCGCTCTTGCCTTGGAATTGGGGTCGGTATGTAACAAACTAAACTTCAAAACGGGCGTTCAAGTGGCAAATATAGGCAACACCATTGCATAACAACCTTAACAAAAAAATAAAGTTCGTGCCAATACAAGGTTTCCCGCAAGGTTACTGACTATTATATCGTTGATAAATTGTAATAACTACAGTTGTGCAGGCCAAAGAATGCCCCTATTTTTGGCATCAACAAACAATCGAAAAAATGCCACAATTGCAAGAATTACAGGATTTGGCGCAGCAGGTAAGGCGCGATATTGTACGGATGGTCCACAACGTAAATTCAGGGCATCCGGGAGGTTCCCTGGGATGTACCGAATTTTTTGTAGCGCTGTTTAACGAAATTCTGGAGCTAAAGCCGGGTTTTGATATGGATGGCCTCAATGAGGATATGTTCTTTTTATCCAACGGGCATATATCTCCGGTATACTACAGTATCCTGGCCAGGAAAGGGTATTTCCCTGTTGAGGAACTCAATACCTTCCGCCTGATAAATTCCAGGTTGCAGGGACATCCAGCCACCCATGAAGGCCTGCCCGGTATCCGTATCGCCTCCGGTTCCCTGGGACAAGGTATGTCCGTAGCCATCGGCGCGTCACTTGCCAAAAAACTAAACAAGGATCCCCATTTAATTTTTAGCCTTCATGGAGACGGTGAATTACAGGAGGGTCAGAACTGGGAAGCCATTATGTATGCCGCGGGAAACAAAGTAGACAACCTCATTGCCACGGTCGACAGGAACGGGCAGCAAATTGACGGGGCTACGGAAACCGTTTTGCCCATGGGCGATATAGGAGCTAAATTTAAATCCTTTGGCTGGGATGTAATGGGAATTGAAGATGGGAACGACCTGGAGCAGGTTATCCAGGGACTACGGGAAGCAAAATCAAGGACCGGTAAGGGAAAACCGGTTTGCATTATCATGAAGACGGTCATGGGGCACGGAGTCGATTTTATGATGCATACCCATGCCTGGCATGGCAAGGCACCCAATGATGAACAATTAGAAGTTGCCCTTGCGCAAAATCCCGAAACCCTCGGAGACTATTAATACCATCCTTAAACCAACAGCATGAAAAAATACGTAGACCAAGGCAAAAAAGATACAAGAAGTGGATTTGGGGCAGGAATGACAGAATTGGGAAGAACCAATCCCAGGGTGGTGGCCCTTTGTGCCGACCTGGTAGCCTCCCTGAAAATACAAACCTTTATCGATGAGCATCCTGAACGCTTTTTTCAGGTGGGGATCGCAGAGGCCAATATGATGGGTATCGGGGCAGGACTCACCATTGGAGGTTATATTCCCTTTACCAGTACCTTTGCCAACTTTTCAACAGGCAGGGTGTACGACCAGATCCGCCAGTCGATTGCTTATTCGGGTAAAAATGTGAAGATTTGTGCCTCCCATGCCGGGGTTACCCTGGGAGAAGACGGCGCAACCCACCAGATCCTGGAAGACCTGGGGCTTATGAAAATGCTGCCCGGGATGACGGTGATCAACCCCTGCGATTTTAACCAGACCAAAGCTGCCACCATAGCTATAGCGGAACATCACGGCCCTGTCTACCTTCGATTTGGAAGACCCGTCGTTGCAAATTTCACTCCCGTGGACCAACAATTTGAAATTGGGAAGGCCGTACTGCTGAGTGAAGGGACCGATGTGACCATTGTCGCCACGGGCCACCTGGTCTGGCAATCCCTGCTGGCAGCAGAAAACCTGGAATCACAGGGTATTTCCGCCGAAGTGATCAACATCCATACGATAAAACCACTGGATGAAGAAGCCCTGTTAAAGTCTGTTAAAAAAACAGGCTGTGTTGTCACCGCTGAAGAGCATAATTTTTTGGGGGGCCTTGGCGAGAGCGTTGCCAGGACCTTGACCACCAGGCATCCTGCACCGCAGGCATTTGTTGCCACCCGGGATACATTCGGTGAGAGCGGCACCCCGGAACAACTTATGAACAAATACGGATTAAACAATAAAGCAATAGAAGAGGCCGTTTTAGATGTGTTGAAGAAAAAGGCATAAATAGTGGTATCGTTTTTGATATTCTTATGCCATAACAAACAGAACACATTGTGAAATGCGCCCTTTGAGGTTTGGGTCTACTCCACGATCCCCCTCTTTCGCGAATTCCATTTTGTGTTCGGGAACATTAAAAATGGAACAAATGAAAAAAGTACTTCTAACAGCGGCCTTCGCTATCTGTAGCCTCGCCGTATTTGCACAGAATGAATCCGGGATAGGTATTAAAGGGGGGCTCAACTACAACGCCAACGGGGACTATTTTGAGTCAGCCGGAGAGGCAGCCAGGAATCCCGACAGGAATGTGGGATATCATCTTGGGATTTTCGGAAAATTGGGGAACAGGCTGTATTTCAGGCCGGAACTCATCTACACCAAAACGAAATCTGATTATGACGGCGACACTTTTGACATGAGCAAATTAGACCTCCCGCTGCTGGTGGGAACCAAGGTCATTGGACCGCTCCACGTATTTGCCGGGCCAGCTTTTCAATATGTATTAGACAGCAAATTCGACGGAATTTCCATTGACAATGTGGAAAACGATTTTACGGTCGGCATCCATATAGGCGCAGGTGTCAACCTTGGAAAGTTGGGGATAGACCTTCGATATGAACGTGGTTTTAGCGAAAATGAAGCGCGGTTTATCAATACCAATATTACCACGGTGAATGAAAGCAGGATTGATACCCGCCCGGACCAGCTGATCCTGAGTTTGTCCGTGAGGTTATAACTAAAAATTCCAGATTGAATTATCTAAAAGTCCCGGCGGCCACGTAACGGCTTTTGTCGCATCCAGTGGATATTTTACAGGGGGATCAGGTATCCTTTTTGGCTCAACCCCCCAACTAATCTTCAAAGTAAACAAAAGTGCCGGGATCGACTAACTGGTATCCCTGTCGAGGTAATCAGGGGTTCCATCCCCATCGGTATCGGGGTAAGGTATAATAATATTGCCTTCGCTATCCGATATTTCATCCCGGGTTTGTGTGCCGTCCTGATCATCGTCTGTATCGATATGGTTGGGGAAGGCAGGCGAACCAATCTCGATTTCCCGACTTGCATCCGTGTTATCATTTGAAACATCCCCATCCCCGTCAAGGTCCTCCAGAATCGACGGAATACCATCATTATCGTAATCCGTTTCGGGTACATACAACCCGGTATCGACCTTAAAGATCAATACGGAATATTGCGGAATTCCGCCAACAAAGCCATTGAAGTAGGCCAGGCCGGAAGGCAAAAACATAAGACCAATTCCGCTGTTTGTGATCGATGTGGTGCCATCACCATTATCAATGATCCCGTCTCCCACATTAAACTTTGATACCGCATGCGCATACCCGCGGAGAAAAAAAGGAAGGTATTGCCATTTATACGTTGTAGTCCCGTCGAATAAGGTTCCATCCAGCAGGGATCCCTCATAACGCAGGAAGGTAGAATCCGCTGGCGTGGGACTACCTCCCAGACCGTCCCGGGCCGACAGGTAATACAAGGTGTGGTCTACATCTTCATCGTCGTCAAGGCCAAATACATCCGAAGAAACGGACAGAGTGACAGATTCAACCTGATCCATCAACGGTGTTTTATCGGCATTGCTTCCAGCTATGGTATCCAGCACGATCTTATAATTGAAATCCGCCGGCGGATTTGCAAACTCCTCGTAATTATAGAAGTGCGATTGTAAATATTCCCTTATTTCGGCATCATTTTCAAGGGCAACTTCGCTCAACATACGCGGAGGAACCGTTATGACATCGGTGCCATCGTCCTTCTTGCATGAAGTGAACTGGATCGCGATGAGGGTAATAAGAGCGATTCCGAATATTCGCATAGCTTTTCTTTTAAAGCCCGCAAGATACAATTTTCCCCTATTTTTGCAGAAGTACTTAACAAAGATTTGTATTCGACCATGCGCATCGATAAATACTTGTGGTGTACCCGGTATTTCAAGACCCGGAATATCGCTTCACAAGCCTGCAAAAAAGGACATGTACACGTGAACGGCCAACCTGTAAAGTCCTCCAGGGAGGTATTCACCATGGATAGGATTAAGCTGCGGAAAAACCAGATCTGGTATGAATTGCACATCCTGGACATTCCCGAAAGCAGGGTCAGTGCAAAGTTGGTGGATATTTACCGGAAGGACACAACGCCGGATGAAGCTTTTGAGCAGAGCGAGCTTCTGAAATACTCCAGAGATTATTACCGCAAAAAAGGAACGGGGAGGCCAACCAAAAGAGATCGCAGGGAGATAGAAGATTATTTGGATTGGGAAGATTCGGAGGAGTAACGGAACCCGATGCGGCATTGGATTTATTACCTTCATTTATTTACTTTCCCAGGGCCGAAAGAAAAATGTACGGTGTACATTTT
>DATGCB010000044.1:0-2331 GCA_035312365.1 Eudoraea sp.
CCTCAATCGGGATTTGTTCCGGATCGGCACCTGAAAGTCCCAGCATCACTGCATAATCCGTGGCATGTCCTTTTCCGGTCAGGGAGAGTGAACCGTACATATGTACTTCCATCCCGGCAACCTCAGTAAATAGATTTTCAGCTTTCAATTCGGCGATCCATCGCTCAGCAGCGCGCCAGGGGCCCAGGGTATGTGAACTGGAAGGGCCAACACCAATTTTAAGCATGTCAAATACACTGATACATTCCATAATTCAGATCCGGTTGTAAATCGGTACTAATGTACAAAGTTCATGGGGTCTGAGGGTATCCCAAAGTAAAGTTTATGAATTTGTAAAATCGGGAAATTTTTCGTGCAGGGTACTTTTGCTTTATCCACCCAGGTGTGCCCGGGAATGACATCATGTCAGGTTGACGCCGTTGGCATGTTGTTTGCCATTTAATAAATCGATCTTTAAAAGTGAATGCACTAATATAAAATATAAGATAATGAGCAAAATTATTGGCATAGATTTAGGAACGACCAACTCCTGTGTCTCCGTAATGGAAGGTAACGAGCCCGTGGTAATCCCCAATGCAGAAGGTAAGCGTACAACTCCTTCGGTAATCGCATTTGTTGAGGGGGGTGAAATAAAAGTAGGGGATCCTGCAAAAAGACAGGCGGTTACCAACCCGCATAAAACCATATATTCCATTAAACGATTTATGGGTAACAAGTTTTCCGAATCTAAAAGAGAAGCGGACAGGGTACCCTATAAAGTGGTTAAGGGAGATAATAATACCCCAAGAGTGGACATTGACGGAAGGCTGTATACCCCCCAGGAATTATCTGCAATGATTCTGCAGAAGATGAAAAAGACCGCGGAGGATTATCTGGGTCAGGACGTTACAAGGGCGGTGATCACAGTGCCTGCTTATTTTAACGATGCGCAGAGACAAGCGACAAAAGAGGCCGGTGAAATTGCAGGCCTGACCGTGGAACGGATCATTAATGAGCCCACAGCGGCCTCATTAGCCTATGGACTGGATAAGAAGAGCACGGATCAAAAAATTGTGGTGTTTGATTTTGGCGGGGGAACGCACGACGTTTCTATCCTGGAATTAGGAGATGGGGTTTTTGAAGTTTTAGCAACCGACGGAGATACCCATTTGGGAGGGGACGACGTGGATCAAAAAATCATCGACTGGCTGGCGGAAGAGTTCAAGAAAGATGAAGGCCTGGATCTGCGTGAGGATGCCATGGCTTTGCAACGATTGCGCGAGGCTGCCGAAAAAGCAAAGATAGAGCTTTCGTCTTCGGCCCAGACCGAAATAAATCTACCATATGTAACCGCTACCGCCTCCGGGCCAAAGCACCTGGTTCGAACATTGTCAAGAGCAAAGTTCGAGCAATTGATCTCCGACCTTGTAAAGAGAACCGTTGAGCCATGTCAAACCGCCTTGAAGGCCGCAGGCCTGAACAAGAGTGATATTGACGAGATTATACTGGTGGGCGGGTCTACAAGGATTCCGGCTGTTCAGGAGGCTGTTGAAAAATTCTTTGGCAAGAAACCCTCAAAAGGAGTAAATCCTGATGAAGTGGTTGCCGTGGGAGCGGCCATCCAGGGAGGCGTATTGACGGGAGATGTAAAAGATGTCTTGTTGTTGGATGTTACGCCTTTGTCTCTTGGAATTGAGACCATGGGGGGTGTAATGACCAAATTGATAGATGCCAATACAACCATCCCGACAAAAAAATCACAAGTCTTTTCTACAGCGGCCGATAATCAGCCTTCGGTGGAGATTCATGTAATGCAGGGAGAACGGCCAATGGCCGCGGACAATAAAACCATAGGACGATTCCATTTGGATGGAATTCCACCGGCACAAAGAGGAACACCTCAGATTGAAGTGACCTTCGACATTGATGCCAATGGTATTATTAAAGTATCGGCTACGGACAAGGCGACGAACAAAACGCAGGATATCAGGATAGAAGCTTCTTCAGGACTTACCGAAGAGGAAATTCAAAAGATGAAAGCAGAAGCCGAGGCCAATGCCGAAGCAGATAAGAAAGCCAAGGAGACTGCAGATAAACTGAATGAAGCAGATGCAATGATCTTCCAGACGGAAAAACAACTGGGTGAATTCGGAGATAAATTATCCGATGACAAAAAGAAACCCATAGAGGAAGCTTTGGAAGCGTTGAAAAAAGCGTATGAAACCAAGGATGTTGCGGTGATTGAACCTGCTCTGGAAAAAATAAATGAGGCCTGGAAAGTAGCATCTGAGGAAATGTATAAGGCCCAGGCCGACGCACAACAGGCCGGTGCCGCTTCAAACGGAGAGGAAG